>JAPKYY010000223.1:0-4859 GCA_026394095.1 Acidobacteriota bacterium
TCAATACCAGCAGCCCGCCTACGATCCAGCCGATGACGAAGAAGATCCCAAGGACGCTCACGGCAAGAAAGACGCTCATGGCGGTGGTCACGGCGAAAAGGGCGATAAGGCTGAAAAGAAAGATGCTGGTCACGGCGAAGCCAAAAAAGACGAGCACAAACCAGCCAAGCCCTCCGCTGCTCACTAAGTCAAGCCTCTAGGCCGGTCTGGGAGCGTCGTCAGTAAAGGCGTTCTCAGTCTGGCACTCAGGGCAACAGTAGCTGCGCCAGGGCCAGCCGGCTTTCACAACCCCAATCGCTTTGAGCCACTCTGATACATGCGCTGCCCCGCATCTGACACAAACGTTTGTTGCCGGCACTTCGTCGATCTTCGCCATCTCCCCCAAATAGAAGGCCCACCCATAAACACTGAATCGTGTGCCGAGCCAAAAGTCACAACGCCGCAACCAATAGCTGGCCGCGCGAAGCACCCACTCCTGCCCGCCACCAATCAGCCACACACGCCGCGACCACCTCACCGGACCCTTCACGTTTGCAAACGCAAAGCTGGTGTGCAGCAACCTCAAAGCGGACATCTTCACGCCCACCTCTGCCTCGAGAAAGTGGGCAAATGGAGCAGAATCCGCTATTGGATTCACATGTCCGCCCCCATGGGCCAGCCAGCGGTAAAGGCGATCCGAGAAGGTCGAAGAATCGGGTACGGCCACATAGAGCTTCCCGTCTCGCTTCAACACCCTGCGCATCTCCTCTAGACACTGCTTCAACCCTTCGATGTGTTCCAGGCTGTGATTGGCGATGATCGCATCAAAACAGCAGTCTCGAAATGGCATCTCTCGCGCGTCACCCTGCACAAAGCTCCTATCGGGGCCAAGGTCTAGATCCAGTCTCACAACCCTGGCTTGAGTCGCTGCAGAGAGAAAACTCCCTGACCGGCTGCCCAAATCGAGCACCCTGTCTCCGGGCTGAAGCAAGCCTAGGATTTCATGCACAGTTTGATACGCTCACTTTCATGATCTCGCTCGAAGAAGCCATTGAGCAGCGTAATCCTGCAGCAGCCCTCGCTGCGCTTGAGGCCAATCCAGCCGAGGCCGGGAGCCCAACCCGAATGGGTGTCTCCCCGTTGATGCTTGCTCTTTACTATGAAGTCCCCGACGTTGCTGCGGCGATCCGTACCAGGCTCAATGAACTCAGTTTCTTCGAATCCGCGGCGATGGGTGAGCTCGATCCAGTGCGTGCCGCAGTGGAGGCAAACCCCGCGCTGGTAAATGCCTTTGCGCCAGACGGCTTCACGGTCCTGGGCCTTGCGATCTTCTTCCGCCAGCCGGCCCTGGCCCGCTATCTGATCCTGAACGGTGCCGACGTCAACTTGCCTGCTGCCAATGCTCGCAAGGTAGCCCCGATTCACGCAGCATGCGCTCGCCAGGATCTCGATACCCTCAAGTTGCTTCTGGATCACGCCGCTAACCCGGACCTCGAGCAGGAAGGCGGGTTTACACCACTCAAAGCGGCTCGCCAGAGCGGCAACAAAACCATGGAAGAGCTCTTGCTCAATGCCGGAGCCATTCGAGGCTAGGCCAGGCCTGACTTGGTCAGCCACTCCGCCGCGACTTCAGCAAAGCCCCGCTTGTTGATTTCTACCTCTCCATTCAATCGCTGCATCGTGCCCTGATCCAGCTTACCGCTGAGGGATTGCAAGACAGGCAGGATCGAAGGGTACTTCAAAGCAGCAGCCTGGCTATAGACGATCGTGCAACGGTTCGGGGAGAAGATCCGCTTGTCGTCGACAAGAACTCGATAGCGCGGGTCGGTGAGTCGAGGGTCTGTCGATCCGGTGATCAGGATATCGATCCGTTTCTCGCGCAAGCCAAAGTAGAGCTGATTCACTGGCTCAAGCCGGGTACCACCACTTTCCTGAATCTTGTACTGGAATTTGAGCTCGTTGTAGCCTTCCGGACTTTGTGCGAAATCGCTGGTGCAACCCAGTCTCCATCCACTCTTGCTTTCGGCCGCCTGGCTCAAATTCGTAATGTTTGAAAAGTTAAAGTCATCGGCTCGAATTACAGCCGTATGTGTATTTTCGAAGCCAAGAAAAGGAAAACAATTGGCCTGGGCCTGTGCCTGAAATCCTTTTTGCAAAACATCAAGCATCAACCCGTCATCCAGTTGCTCCACCAGCTTGAGCAGCACCTTGAAGGCAATCCGGGAATACTCTGGATAAACATCCATGTCTCCGCCCTGCAAAGACTGGTAGGCCACTGTTGAACCCGGAATACCAAATCTGCGTTCCAGCCTGGCCTGCAACTTCTTCTCGAGTAGTTGGCCGGCAATCTCTGAAATCAGATTGCTTTCAATGTTGTCTTTAGCCCCAATCTTGAGCTTCGGCGTACTCGTGCAGCCTGAAAGGAAAGCCAGGCCTGGTGCTGCAAGAAATGCTCTACGTTTCAACATTGGTCTTAGTCTAACTCCTCTCACAATTACCGGGGCATGCTAAGGCGGTAAGTCTTCCAGTTGGCAATCAACTCGTGCACAACAGTTGAGCCTACCTTCCAGGCGCTTTCCACTGAAGGAATGAAACCCGCATAGCCACCCGCCTTATTTTCGGCAAGGCTCTCGGCCGCCGTTATCTGAGGCCGCTGGCTGTCGAAATTGCTCGCCGTTCGCAGCACCAGCACGCGGTTCACATCCACTTTCCCCGCCTTGGCCAGAAAGTGCAGCGATTGCAGCGTACCGGTATCTTCCATCGCGGTAGTTACATACTTGCCATCGCCCTTGGTGTGATAAGAAACCCAATCGTTGGCCCATTCATTCAGTAACTTGCCATGCCAGAAAGTAGACGACTGTAATGTATCGCCCTTCAATACAAAAGGCGGGCGCTGCGCATTGGGCATCCCCGTCATTTGCGCCCTGCGTTCTTTGAGGGCAGGGCTATCTCCCAAATCGATAGCCTTGGTGAGGTTGAAAGCCCAATCCACCAGCGGCTGATTCAACTTGTACATCTCACCTTCATTGTTATCGCGAACCGGCAGCTCATAGGGCACCGCTTTGCGAAGTGGCACAAAGCCGGTCTTCCAGCCGGCTGGAATTTCGCGGGCATCAATCTCGTGCCCCAAATCGCCATCCACAACATAAGTGGCCCAGGCGGCACTGCCCAAGGTCGCATCGGCCGGGTCAACACCCGCAATGCCAGCCACCAGCCAGTAGGCTTTGGTTAAATCAAACCGCGGGTCCATCCCCAGAGCCATCACGCTGGCAGCAGCCTTGGCTGTCCCAACTCCAGTCACCATCGCGATCAATCCCTTGCCGTCGCTACGCAAAGACCGGTTGCCCTGCGGGAAAGGAATCACCTGTGTCAGCTTCTCCCGTTCTACCCAGAGCTGAAACTCCCCGGGCGCATCGCCAGTGTCTTCGCCCCGCTCAAACATGGTCACCACAACCACTTTGATTTCCTGTTTCTTCTGGGCTGCAAGCCCGATCGAAGCTACCAGCAAGAATGCTAAAAGTCTCATGCAATATCCTTTTCAGTGAATGCCCCGCAACTGATACCGCGGCGCAAGAAAACCATCAATCCCTCAACCGTTGCCGCATCGTCAAACTGCGTGCCTGCAAGCGTTGCCTTGGTCTGCGCGTCAAGAAATGCCTTGTAGCGGCGCCGCACATCCGGCAGATGCTTCTCGAAGTATTCATAGAGCCCGGCATAGCGGCTCAGCAACTGGCCCGGATGCACATCCCACCCGCAATAGATACCCTCACCAATCGCACGCAGAACCTGAGCCTTATGGCCTTCAAAGGCTGCCATGCGGGCCGCCGCATCATCTCCCGTTGGAAGCTGCGAATACACACCATCGCTCACCGCCACACCAATTGGCAGCATCACCTGCTGCATCGTCCATCGCGCCAGCGTCGCATAGGGGTGATCAAGCGATTGCGCAGGTGCCGGCACCTGCATCGCACTTAAGTAGTCGTAACAACCAAAGTGCGCCGCATCGAGCCGGTTCTCACAAGCCTTCACAATCTCGCCCATACAACGCACGGCATTCGGGTGCTCCACCAGAATCTCGTGCCGCAGCGTCAAGCCCGGCAACCCGAAACGAATCTCGGCTTCTTCCAGCATCTCCCGCCAGCGTTTGGCTTCTTCTACCCTGGCGATCTTCGGCTGGGTCACAATCAGATGTTTGGGAAGTGGAGCTCCACTCGCATATTTGAGAAAGGTCTCAAGAGTCTGCCGGGCCAGCCGGCAATCCGACTTGGGCCGAATACCGATTCTCGCGGGCAAGTCGCCGGCAATCGACATGCGTGCAAATTCAATGCCTGCCTTGGTAGCAGCTTCGAGTTCTTCAGCTTCAGACCGAAAGCCAAAACCGTCCTCAAAGTCGATCCGGAAGTCTTCGATCGGTTCACGCCGCAACTTCTCGCGCACCTTATCTGAGACGCGATCCACTTCTGAATGAGCCAGCGCACGCGCGCCCATTTTGGCAAAGAGCCCCGGCTGAAACAGGTGGGCTCCACCGTAAAAAACATGCGCCACCAGCCGGGGCGCACTGGAATCAATAGTGAATCTTTCCATGGTCATTCCGCCAGACATCAAATGCGGCGATGGCCTCCTCCCGGTGTAGCTGTTCCATCGGGAGACTGCGCTCCCCCATCGGCAAACTCAGTTCTCGATACAGAAAATCGTCATCGAAGCCGGCAGCGGCAGCATCGTGCCGGTCGGCTGCATATACGATCTTGTCCAGCCTGGCCCAATAGATCGCCGCCAGACACATCGGGCAGGGCTCACAACTGGAATAAATGACACAACCCTTGAGCTCGAAGCTCCCCAGCTTCTGGCAGGCATTCCGTATCGCCACCACCTCGGCATGG
>JAPKYY010000223.1:4916-7467 GCA_026394095.1 Acidobacteriota bacterium
ATGGGCAGTCGGGTCATTGCCTGTAGTGACGCGATTGGTGCCCTCAGCGACGATCTCGCCGTCACGCACCACTACCGCACCAAAAGGTCCACCCTGATGTTGGATTGTATTTTCGACAGCAAGCTCAATGGCTCGCAACAGGAATGGGTTCTGCATCGGGCAGAACCTATTATCGCTAGCTTGCGGCCTGACGTGCGGCTGCACCGTCCAACACTTCACGCACCTTGCCTAAAAGGCTGCCCAGAGTGAACGGCTTTTGCAGGAATGCCGTGCCCGCCGGGAACTGCCCCGCTTCGAGAACACTCTCGTCGGTATAGCCGGAAACAAACAGCACTTTTAGCGACGCATCCTGCAACAAGGCCTTCTGGCTCAATTCAACGCCGTTCATCCCCGGCATCATCACATCGGTGAGCAGAAGGTCTACTTTGGTGCCTGCTTCGGCCAGAAGCCGCAGCGCTTCCTCGCCGTTAGAAGCCTCGATCACCTGATAACCCTGGCGGCGCAGGATCTTTCTCACCAGCGCACGAATCCCGCCTTCGTCCTCAACCACCAGAATCGATTCCAGCGTCGTCTCAGGCTCGGCGGCAACTTCAACTGGCGGTGGTGGTGCAACAACCTGTGCGGCAGCCAAAGCCCGTTCTGCTTCAAGTTCAGCTTCACTCACCATCGGCAGATAGAGATGCAGCTTTGCTCCATCTACACTCAAGTCGCCATGGCTTTGGCGCACGATCTGGTAAGCCGCCGCAACTCCCAATTCCACTTCCCTCGGCTGACCCTCTGCCGCAAGCCATGGCTCCAGCAGACGCTCGCCCCACATCGCCGCACCAGCGCCTTCGAGTGTCATCCGAAGGTAGGCCCCCAGGTTCAGACCCTGAGCGCTACTGATGGCCTCGCTCCGCAAAACGTTTTCTGCACTCAGCTTCAGAATCCCTGCTCCATGCATTGCCAGCGACGCGTGACGCGCCAGCGCTACCAATGCGTCCTCAATCTGTGCCCCGTCAATTTTGGCCTTCGCCAAACCCGCAGGGAGATGGATTTCAAGCGCCAGCTCAGGCCCCAGCGCAGCTTCGATTTGAGTGCGGGCCTGCGACACCAGTGCCGCCAGACTCGTGATCCTGGGCGTCACCACAGGGCGGCGGGTATAGGTTTGAAACTGGGTGGTCAGCGAATAAAGCCGCTCGGTGGCACCGAGTATCTCTTTCATGTCCTGATGCAGCGTGTGCTCGGCAGGCAGCGAGTTCTTCATCTCCTCGCCATAGCCAGCAACGATCATCAGAAGATTGTTCAGATCATGCGCAAGCTTGGCGCTCAGCCGCTGCAATGCTTCGCCCTTCAACGCCAGACTCTGTTGCGATTCCAGCTCCCGCCGCTCACTGACATTTGTGGTCAATCCCGCCAAACGAAGTGGCTTGCCCGATTCATCCCGGGCTACCCGTACCGTCTCCCGAGCCAAAAACTCCTGCCCATCGGCATGCCGAGCTAAAAACTCGATCGAAAAGACGGTGCCGGCGCTCGAACCAATCCCGTCATAAAACTCATCTACACGCGCCCGCTCGCCCTCTGCCACCCGCAATCCCCAAACGGACTCATCCGATAACCATCGCTCCACCGGATAGCCAAAAAGCTCTTCTGCCCCGGCGCTGACATGAGTAATGCCGCCAGCGGCATAATCCACTTCCCAAAGCATCCCTTCGATCGAAGCAGCTACCGATAGCGCCTTTTGATCCCGTGCGGTGAGAGAAGCAACCTGCGCTGCCTTTTCTTCAATTACCAGCAGGGCTTCAGACTCCGAGTCTTCTTCCCAGCTCCTGAGCGGCATCGCCGTAACAACGACGTCCTGCCCACCCCAATTCATCTCGCGCTTTGGCGTCGCGATCCCCGAATTTACTACCTGCTCGGCCACTTCCTGCAACCCGTCGATGGGTAACAGATCGAGCAGCGGCCTCCCCAGAATCTCATCGTTTTTCTTGCCCACCCGCATCCGAAACTGACGATTCGCCGAAACTGCGTGCAAATTCGAGCCCACGATCAGCAGGCTAACCGGAATGCTGGCAACAATTTCCTGATAATAACGGCGCTCGGTTTCAACCAGAGCCAGCAGGCGTGCAACCTCTTTTGGCTTCCATTGTTCGAATTCGGCGCGTTCCATCGACATCTTCAGACTTCTCCCACATCCAACAGTCTGCACCCCAGCGCCACCACACTCAACGGTACTTTGAGCGAATGAGTTGGGAGTACTATTGGTCTAATCGGACTGGGTATCGGCCGGCACCACCGGGGAGACGGGGGTTTTCTCACCCCCAAATGGGGGTATTTGCCTAGGGAACTACCTGAGCCACTTTGCCGTTAATCTCGGCCAGTTGTAGCTTTACCTGCTCAATGTCGTTCGCCTTGGGGGCAAACTTCAGATATGCGCTCAAGTGCTCGCTTGCGCCTTTGTAATCCTGTTTATCGGCCAGAATCATGCCCAGAAGGTGCGACATCTTCGGCATCGTATGGTACTGGTCGATCTCAATTCCTGACCTGCACTGTTTTTCTGACGACTCTACAT
>JAPKYY010000434.1 GCA_026394095.1 Acidobacteriota bacterium
TAAAGGGTGATTTATGCACAAAACAATGTGTGTTTTGCTTTGCTTGTTTCTGGCCTCAGTTTCGGCCTTCTCGCAAGCAGTGAATGGAACGCTGGTCGGCACTGTGACCGACAGCTCTGGGGCCATGGTGGCTTCTGGTAAGGTGACGCTCATCGCCACGCAAACGGGTATTAGCCAACAAGGCGTAACCAATGCGAGCGGCAATTATTCGTTTCCCAATCTTCAGCCCGGGGTGTACAAGGTTGAAGTTGAAGTTGCGGGCTTCCGCAAGTCGATCCGCGACGGCATCGACGTACTGGTGAACTCGACGGCTCGCGCCGATTTCGAACTGCAGCCTGGACAGGTATCGGAATCGATTTCAGTAACGGCCGAAGCCGCAGTGCTGCAGACCGACCGCACCGATACTGGCCGTAAAATTGAAACCCGGCAGTTGGCGGATATGCCTCTTGGCTACAACCGCAACTTCCAGAACATGATTAATCTTGTGCCTGGGGCAACGCGTTCGTTCCGTCCACACTCGGAATTTTTTAACGTACAGGATTCAGTTTCGACCAACGTAAATGGGCAGAGCCGCCTGGCAAACAACGTACAGCTCGAAGGAGTCGATAACAACCAGCGCACTGGCTTGCTGACGGCCATGATTCCTCCAATTGAAGCACTGCAGACGGTCGACGTTACGACGTCGAACTATGAAGCGGAACTCGGACGCGCCGGTGGTGCCGTGACGAACGTAAACTTCAAGTCGGGCACGAATGCGATGCACGGCAGTGTTTATGAATTCAACCGCGTAAGCCGTTTGGGCGCACGCCCCTTCTTCTCAAACACAAAGCCGGTGACGACGGCCAACAACTTTGGCTTTACTGTTGGTGGCCCACTGATCAAGAACAAGCTTTTCTACTTTGGCGACTACCAGGGGATTCGTGACCGTCGCGGTGACTTCCACCAGGGAACGATTCCAACGACAGCCTTCCGCAACGGCGACTTGAACTGGTCTGGCGGTACGGACATCTATGACCCGCTTACCGGCGCAGCCGATGGCACAAGTCGCACTCCGTTCCCGAATCGCACCATTCCTACAAACCGGATCAGCCCGATCGCCACGCGCTTGCTGGCACTGATCCCGGGCCCCACCAATGGCGCAATTCTCCAGAATTTTCAGACCTCAACCGTGCGGCAGAAGGACACCAATGGCGGCGACGTTAAGGTGGACTGGCAGATCTCGAGCAACGACCGCATGAGCGTGCGCTACTCAAAGCAAAACTCTAAGATTTTCGATCCTCCGCTCTATGGCGTTAGGGGTGGCGGCTTCCGCGACTTCGCCGGCACCGGCATTCAGAAGGCAACCAATGCGGCTGTGAATTATACTCGCGTCTGGAATCCAACGTTGATTACCGAAATCCGCACGGGTATCGCCTACTACCGCAACGATGCGCAAAACGCAGATATCGGACTGAAGACAGCGACCGAAGTTGGAATTCCTGGAGTTAACGTCAGCGACTTTACGGGCGGCATCTCGAACATCCAGATCAACGGATTCACGAATCCTGTGGTTGGATACTCGGCAAGCTTGCCATGGGAACGTGGCGAAACTAACCTGAACTTCATCGTGAACACCACGAAGGTGCTGGGAAACCACACAATCAAATTTGGTGTGGACTATCGCCGTGGTCGCGACGAGCTGCTGCAAAACCAGACCTTCAATCCTCGTGGTCGCTTCAACTTCAGGGAAGGCAATACAGTTCTTGCGCTTAGGAATGCTGCAGGCCAGTTGGCCAACGGGTCAACCCAGAGCTTCTCGAATTCGTTTGCCAGCTTCCTGTTGGATCAACCAAACGAAGCGGGCCGCGATCTTCCGCTAATCTTCCCCACTTTTCTGCAGAAGCCCTTATTTTCCTATATCCAGGACAACTGGACGGTGACCTCGAAGCTGACCATGAACATCGGCTTACGTCATGAATTGTGGCCGCCACCAACTCCGCGCGTAAAGGGTGGGTTCTCAAACTTCAACCCATTCACGAACTCTCTTGAAGTGGCTGGTGTCGGCAATGTTCCATTGAACATCGGCCGTAAGAACTACAAGACAAACTTCGCACCTCGTTTCGGTATGGCGTATCGCTACAACGAAAAGACGGTAATTCGTGGCGGATACGGAATTTCATGGGCACCGCTGCCCGACAACGGTTACGCATTCAACTTCCCTGTGCGTGAGAATAATTCGTTCCAGGCGGCGAGTGCGTTTACTGTTGCGCGAACCATGCAGCAGGGCTTCCCGACTTTTGTTCCGACTGTGATCCCGTCGAACGGCATCATCAATCCAGCACCTGCTTCGGTGTTTAACTATGTGCGCCCGGACGCTCGCGAGTCTTACATCCAAAGCTGGAATCTTGCGCTCCAGCGCCAGTTGCCTTTCCAGTTGGCTCTTGAGCTGGCATATGTGGGTAACAAGGGCACTGGCATTACAGGTGTCTACAACATGAACCCGGGCCTTCAGATTGGTGCCGGTGCCGCAGGGCAGCCATTCAACATTCTGTTTGGACGCCGCGATGCGATCAACAACATCTTCTTCGGCACGAATTCAAATTACCATTCGCTGCAGACTAAGCTGGATCGGCGTTTCTCCAATGGATTCTCGATGACAACGGCTTACACCTACGCCAAGGCCATCGACTCAATCGGTAACGACAATGGCGGCTTCCGCTACTACATCAATCCTTTGCGCAACCGTGCTCGCGGCAACAGCGATATTCGCCATGTGTTTGTGCAGAGCTACCTGTATGAGCTACCGTTCGGTAAGGGCAAGAAGTTCCTCACTAGCGGCCCAGCATCATGGATCGCCGGCGGTTGGCAGGTGAACAGCATCTTCACCCTGCAGACAGGCGCACCGTTCAATCTGAGCGTTCCTGGCGGCATCATCAATGCCCCTGGTAGCGCAAACGATCCCAACCTGGTTGGCACCTATACCTCTGCTAAAGAAGTTGGCCCAGGCGCACAGTGGTTCGAAAAGGGTGCATTTGCGCAACCGGCTGCAGGGACCTTTGGCAACATCGGTCGCAACGCATTTGTAGGGCCAGGCCTTTTCAACATCGACGCTTCGCTGTTCCGCCGTATCAACATCACGGAACGGTTCAAGGCTGAACTTCGCCTCGAGAGCTTCAATGCGACCAACTCGCCGAAGTTCAGCCAGCCGAATGGCGACATCACCAGCCCCAACTTTGGCAAGGTTACAGGTGCGCAGTCTGCACCCAACGGACCTCGCGAAGTTCAATTGGGTTTGAAGATCGTCTTCTAAACTCTGCCCAGTAAAATCAAGAAGCCCGGCATTCGTGCCGGGCTTCTTGTATTTTAGAGTGATGACAAGACGATCTACATTGATGGCAATGGCAGCCGCGCCGCTGGCATTTG
This sequence comes from Acidobacteriota bacterium, assembly GCA_026394095.1. Taxonomy (GTDB): domain Bacteria; phylum Acidobacteriota; class Terriglobia; order Bryobacterales; family Bryobacteraceae; genus Bryobacter. The sequence goes on from JAPKYY010000434.1 coordinate 3,403, forward strand.
GGGCTGCGCTCAAGCCAAGATTGCGGCCTGCGCTCTGCGCTTATTCGTTCCGCAACGATTTGCAGAAGGGCACACTCAAATACGAAGACATGATCCGAATCGCGGCCGAGAATGATCTCGACGGCGTGGACATGACCGTCTATTGGTTCCCGAATACCGAAGACAGCTTTCTTCTGCCGCTGAAGCGGACGGCCTACAGGGCTGGCATCGAGATCTATTCCATCTCGGTGCGCACCGAGCTGACCAAGCCCGTGGGGCCGACACGCGACCAGTCACTTACTGACCTCAAGAAGTGGGTTGATGTAGCGGCCAAGCTTGGCGCGGGACACATTCGCGTATTTGGTGGAGCGATCCCGAAGACGAGCAATGAAGACGAAGCGGCTGGCTGGGTAGCAGACATGCTGGGGCCGGCAGGTGAATATGCAGGACAACATGGCATTATCCTGGGCCTCGAAAATCATGGCGGCGTGACAGATCGGGCCGAGACCATCGTCAAGATCGTAAAGAAAGTGAACAGCCCCTGGGTGGGCATCAATCTCGATACGGCAAACTTCAAAACGAAGATCTACGAACAGATCGAGATGATTGCCCCGCACGCCGTAAACGTTCAGGTGAAGGCGATGGTGAAGGACGAGAATGGCCCGGCACCGTCCGATTGGGACCGCGTCGCAAAGATGCTGGTGGCCAACAAGTATCGCGGTTATCTGGCTCTCGAATACGAAGAGAAAGAAGCAGCGCTTGAGGCTACGCCAGCGCTGTTCAAGAAGCTTCGCGAGGTCTGCGCCCGCCACTCCTAACTACTGCAAGTAATTACTTCAGTTTCGAGATTTCTTTCGGCGTCAGCACGCGGTTGTAGATGGAGATGTCATCCATCAGACCGGCGTAGTTGACGCCGAGTCTGATTGTGGCCTTCGAAAGATCCCACGTAAACGGCTCTGTGATTGGGGAACTATTGCCCTGAAGCTTGCCGTTGATGAAAAGGCTTGCGGTGCCGGTAGCGTAGGTGATTACGATGTGGGTCCATTGCTCACGACTGAAGGGAGAGTTCTTGACAACCACGAGGCGCTCATTGAACTTGGGGTTCTTGTCAGGTGGGAGATTTGTGGGGTTCCAGGCCTTGAGCTCTCCGAATACGCCCAGGCGGAAGAGGCGGGGCTTTTCGTCTTTGGTGAAGTCCACCCACATGGCGGAATCGTTGTAGGCCTTGTCTGTGAATTGAATGGGATCGACGTAGTCGGGCGGAAGATCGAGAGCAGGATCAAGTTTCAGCTTGAAGGAGATCGTGCCAGTAGTCGTGTTGACGTTGTCCTGGATCTTGAAGAAAAGCGCCGTAGTGTGCTTAGACTTGAAGCGCAGCGCGCCGTTTTCAAGAGCCACTGGTGCCTGGCCCAAGCCTTTGACGGCACTGGCCTGGTCCTTGTAGCTAGGCGCAAAGTAGATGGACTTGTCGCCCTTGGCGAAGTCGGCATCCGGGCCTTTGTCGAAGCTGGCGCGGAAGGTGAGCGCCTCTTTGGGGTCGGCTGCAAGTAGAAACAGCAATGGGAGGATCATGGCTTGGCCTTTCTCTTGTAAGTGTGAGTCGCAAAGTCGAAATCGAAATCAGTGACCGGGGGCTGGGGCTTG
>JAPKYY010000659.1 GCA_026394095.1 Acidobacteriota bacterium
ATTCTAGTCTCTTGTGAAGAATCTGATTGTGGTGGCTGGCCATGCCATTGTGCGTGACCTCACGCTGGTAGAAGAAGATGCAGGGTGGTTCCTGCTCGACTTCCAGCGAGGTGAGCCGAAGAAGTACATCGGTCATATCGAGCGTGCTGTTCAAGAGGCTTCGACTGACCCAGATGCGATGCTCCTCTTTTCTGGCGGGCCTACGAGGATCGAAGCCGGGCCAAGGACTGAGGCACTCAGCTACTGGCTTGTTGCCGAACACTTTCATTGGTTCGGACATCCGCAAGTGAAGCAGCGCGCCTATGTCGAAGACTTCGCGCGCGACAGCTTTGAGAACCTGCTCTTCGGCATCTGCCGTTTTCAGGAAGTGACAGGCACAATCCCACAAATGGTTACCACCGTCAGTTGGGAATTCAAGCGTGCACGATTCGCCGAACTGCACCGCGAAGCCATAGGCTGGCCTCGTGAGCAATTCCGGTACATAGGTGCCAATAACCCCGACGCTATCGAGCAAGCTCTTGCGGCCGAAGAGCGCGCTCGCGAAAAGTACATCGCTGATCCGTACAGCCGGGGCGACGAATTCCTGTTCAAGAAAGACCAGCGCAATCCCTTTCGACGCCAGAACGGCTATGCCATCAGTTGCCCTGAAATGTTTACGGAGGACAAGCCATGGCGCTAGCCAGTGTCGATCTTGGGGGAACCAACATTGCCGCCGCGATTGGGCTGGCAGACGGCACGATTCTTCGCGAAGATCAGATCTCAACCGAGAGTCAGCTCGGGCCGGAGGCTGTGCTCAATCGAATTGCGGATCTTGTCGCATCTATCGCTCCTGATGGCATTGAAGCTCTGGGCCTTGGCGTGCCTGGGCTATGCGATCTATCGAGTGGCCAAACTCTCTTCCTGCCCAACATGCCAACGCAGTGGCGCGGCGTTGCTGCCGCATCTCATCTGAGGCAACGGCTCAACTGTCCTGTCTTCCTGCTCAACGATGCAAGAATGGCCGCCTTGGGTGAGCTGGATTACGGGCATGGCAAAGAGACCTCAAGCTTTGCCTTCTTCACCTTGGGTACTGGCATCGGAGGCGGGATTGTCCTCGATGGCCATCTGAGAATTGTGGGCGGCGAACTGGGCCATCAAACGATTCTCCCCGATGGGCCACTCTGCGGATGCGGCTCGCGTGGCTGTCTGGAATTGCTAGCCAGCGCGCCTGCCCTTACTGCAGAGGCAGTCCGCCTGATGAAGATGGGCCAGGCCCCAGATTTAACGCAGCGTGTGGAGGGCGATCTGAATCGCGTCAGCACGCTTCTGATGGCGCAGTGCAGCGACCCGGCAATTGCAGAAGCAATCGATCGAGCCGCCCGCTATCTCGGCATTGGCATCGCCAATGTTGTTACGGCCCTTCATCCGGATCTGGTCGTTCTTGGTGGTGGACTTGCGCAAATGGGTGCCCCGCTCTTTGCGCCCGTTCGCGACGAAGTCTCGCGCCGGGTGCGCATGTTTCCTGTCGACAAGCTCCGCATCGAGCCGTCTCTTGCAGGCCCACGGGCCGGTACTCTAGGTGGCCTCGCCCTCGCCCATCGCCGGGGTGTGATTTGATGGAAGAACAAAGATCATGCTGCAACTAGGATTTGTATCGGCGATTCTGCCCGATCTCACACTCGAAGAAGTTCTCACTTTTGCCGCGGAAGAAAAGTTCCGTTGCGTTGAAGTGATGTGCTGGCCCAAGGGCAAAGCAGAACGGCGCTATGCCGGCATCACACATATCGACGTTGTCGGATTTACCAAGGACGATGCCAAGCGTGTGCAGGACCTCACTGCCGCCAAGGGCGTCTCGATCAGTGGCCTCGGCTATTACCCGAATCCACTTACTCCCGATCTTGCCGAAGCTGCCGTTTATGTCGACCACATCAAGGCCGTCATCGCTGCTGCCAAACTGCTCGGCATCCCTGTGGTCAACACCTTCGTGGGCCGAGACTGGACCAAGAGCGTCGACGACAACTGGCCACGCTTCCTTGCCACCTGGAAGCCGATTCTCGATTGTGCCGACGAGCACGGGATCAAGATCG
>JAPKYY010000652.1 GCA_026394095.1 Acidobacteriota bacterium
CGCCGACTAACTGGTTGAGGAGGGCCCCCTGGGAGAGGAAGGCCTTGTTCTTGCCGAAGGGGAGATCGTAGGTGATGCTGCCTTTGACTGCGTGAGGTGTGTGGCTGGTGCTGAGGCCGTACTCTGAGCCGAGGTCGTAGCTATTCTGGGGGCTGCCGGGGATGGTGGTGAAGAAGTTGCTGGAGCCGAAGCTGGCATCCTTGTTGCGGGACCAGGTCCAGGAAGAGAGGAAGCTGAGGCCGGAGGCGAAGCGTTTCTGCGCCTTGATCACCATCGAATCGTAGAGGGCGTCGTTAGAGTTGTTGAAGCTCATGTTGACGGCCGAGAACTGGGGGAAGGGGCGCAGTAACTGGAGGCGCTGCACGTTGGCTGAGCCAATGATGTTGAGACCACCGTTGTTGAAGAAGGGGTTGGGGACGTTCTGCAGCAGGGCGGCACCCTGGGAGAACTTGTCGGCAGTCAACTGATTGAGGTTGACCGAGCCCGAACCGAGGATGAGATTGGTGGTGCGTGAGCCGACGTATCCAATGGCCATGACGACACCGCCGGGCATCTGACGCTGGAGGTCAAAGGCGATCTGGTGGACGGCTGTCGAGCCGGCCTTGGGGTTCATGTAGCTGAGAGTTTGGCCGATACCGGCGAGGAGGCCGAGGGTGTTGCCAATGGGCTTGCTGAGGCCGGTTGGGAAAGGATTGCTGAGAGAGCCGGCTGGAGTCTGGCCGCCGTCGAAGGAGCCTACATAGTCGGTCTGTTGACTATAGCCGAGGCTGGAGGTTCCGCCGTAGGAGACAGGTGCCCAGAAGATGCCGTAGCCACCGCGGATGGTGGTTTTTGGGTTGACCTGATAGGCGATACCGAAGCGTGGGGCGAACTTCTTTGTCGACGGGGAGCAGCACTCGGTGGGTGCGCCGCCGACGCCGGCGTACTGCAGGGCACCCTTGGTTCCCTGCCCTATCGGATTGGCGATGGTGGGATCGAAGCCGACGATGAGGTTGTTGTTGCGGTCGCGCAAGCCTGTTTCGTACTCGTAACGGAGGCCGAGGTTGAGCGTGAGTTTTGCATTGACCCGGAAGTCATCGTGGAAGTAAAAGCCGTGGTATTTCACGTATTGGTAGTACTTGGTGTTGAGGGTGACGCTGCCGCTTGCGGGATAGCCGAGGAGGAGGCTGGCGAGGTCTGAGCCGGTGCCGTCGTTACCGCGATTGGGGTCTCGGCGGGTGAAGGTGTCAGTGAAGCTGTAGGAACCGGCGGCGGCGAAGTTGATGAAGTCGATGTTGAGGATGCGGTAGTCGTAGCCAGCTTTGAGGCTATGACGGCCCATAAACTTGGCGATCGAGCCGAGAGCGTTGCGGGAGTGGAAGACGCTTTGGGTGCCGCCGCCCGAGCCAAAGGTCGAGAAGCTTTGCATGGTGATGCTGGGGAATCGCTGGGAGGGGAGTTGCGAAACCAGCGACGAGGGGAAGCCGAGGGAGCCTACATTGAAGCCTTCACTCTCATAGATGGTGGCATTGGGGAAGCGATTGAAGCCGTAGCGGACGCTCAGAACGGTTGTCGCGTTAGGGGTGATGGTGTGGTTGGTTTGCGTCGAGTCTACCTTACGGAAGAGGAGCGAGGGGCTGTTGCCGGCAACGTTGTTGAAGAGGTTACCAGAAGGTTCGCGGCTCTTGTAATGGAGATAGGACAGATTGGCCTTCCACCAGGGGAAGAACTCGTGATCGAACTTGGCGGTGTATTGGTCTGCGCGATCTACCAGGACGTCGTTGCCGAGGTAAGCCGTGTCACCAAAGTAAGAGACGGCGCGCGTTGGATTGGGGTAGTAGCTGGCGAGCTTAAGACCGATTGGGTTGAGGCGGGAGGCGGGGATGATGCCGTTTTCAAAGGCGGTACGGGTGACAGCACCAGTTGCGTCGAGACGGCTGGTGAGGGGATCGAAAATGGCGTAGGGGCGACCGTTACGATCGAGAGATCTTGAGAAGTTGCCGTTACGCTCGAGCTCTGTCGGGGTGGCCAGTTCTCTCGAGAGGCCAGACTTCTGGCGGTAGGCTTCCTGAGAGACGAACCAGAAAGAGTTGTTGCGGCCGTTGTAGATTTTAGGGATGAAGACGGGGCCGCCGATGGAGCCTCCGAAGTTACGGAAGGGCTGGTCGGGACGGGCGATGCCATTGCGATTGTTTAAGTAGCTGTTGGCGAGGAATTCCTTCTCTCGGAGGTAGCCCATAAGCGAGCCGTGGATTTGGTTGGAGCCGCTCTTGAGGAAGGTGTTGAACATTCCGCCGCCGGTGCGGCCGACTTCTGCATCGAAAGTGGAGGCCTGGATTTTGACTTCCATTACCGCTTCCATCGTGGGGATGATGACGGCACGATTGGTGGAGTCGGTGATGGGTACGCCGTCGAGGAGGTAGTTGTTGCCGCGGATGGGGCCACCGGCGATGGAGATGGCCGAGCTGCCGCTTTGATCCTGCATGCGGTTGAAGCGGGGGTCGCCTGCCTGGACGACGTTGGGAGCGAGCTTGGCGAACATGAAGGGGTTGCGGCCGAGGTTGGGGAGGTCGGTCATCTTTTGTGCGTCGATGACCTGACCGGTTGAAGCATTGGCGGTTTCCATTAGGGGGACTTCTTCGGTGACGTTGATCGACTGCGTGACTTCGCCGACATTCAATTTGAAGTCGAGAGTGAGGAAGGTTTGGGTGGCGATGATTACGCCGGTTCGATCGAGGCGCGTAAAGCCCGGGGATTCGATGATTACTGAGTAGGTGGCCGGGTTTACGCTCTGGAAGACGAATTCACCGAGGTCGTTAGTGAGGGTGGCCCGGGTGATGTTGGTGGCCTCGTCTTTGAGCGTGATCTTGGCGATGGCGACGGCGGCGCCGGCAGGATCTTTGACGCTGCCGCGAAGTCCGCCCTGATAGGACTGAGCCGGGAGCATCGTGGCAAAACAAAAAAACAGAAACGGGAGTGCAGTGATGCGTTGGCGCATGACACACCTCTTTCGAGTTAGATGATTTGTTATGAGTTGCTCAGGACGTTGAGCTAGGGGTTCGCGAAGGATCTGGCCTCAGCCGAGATCAGTGTGGAATAGCAGTAGCGCTGGTAGATGGCGAATCGGCCGAACGAGGCCTTGCCAAGACGGAGTCATAGAACCAGCGCCCAAGATAGAAGCTGCAGCCGATAGCGACGGCAACAACAGCATTGATCAACAGCGTGGCCAATGCGGTGGACAGGAAGGCGCCTGAGTCGACTGGACGCATGCGCGTCAGGCGGCGCCAGGTGCCCCATTCGAGCAGACAGATGCCAACATAGGCAGTGACGCCGGCGAGGGCGGGAAGGGGGATGTGGGAAACCATTTCAGAGCCGAGCCCGAGGAAAAGCAGGAGCATTCCGGCGTGGACGAGATTCGAGATTCGGCTGGAGCCGCCACAGCGGACGTTAGCCAGCGAGCGGGCGGGGATGCCTACGCTCATAGGAGCGGCGAAGATGCCGCAGACGACGTTAGCGATACCGTAAGCGCCGAGTTCGCCGTCGGCGTCAGAAGGACGCATGGGGCGATGGCGGCCAC
>JAPKYY010000134.1 GCA_026394095.1 Acidobacteriota bacterium
ATTTGAACGGGCAGACCATCACCGGGGCGGGAAATGCCACTGGTGCTGGTGTGCGGGTGGTGGGTGCCCGCAATGTGGTTGTGAAGAACGGGAATGTGGAGGCAGCACTGATGGGTGTAGTGACCATGATGTCGAGCAATGTGCGGGTGGAAAACATGATGATTCGAGGGATGGCCGGCGCGCCGCCCGAGGCTGGAATCATGATGGTGCAGACCTGGAATTCGGTGATTGCCAATAATCAGATCGCAAATACGGCACTGGGAATTTTTGTTCGCGGCGGAAACACATTTGGCAACCGGATTGAAAACAATACGGTGACGACCTCCAGCTTGAGTGCGCCGCTTGGGATTTGCTACAACCCGGCAGACAACGATCCAGCAGGACCGAAGGGCGACCTGATCAAGGGAAATCTAATTCGCGGGTATCGTCAGACGATTGCTTTTTCATCCAGCTCTGACTTCAACGTAGTTGAAGGAAACACTTTTATCTTCAGGACGAGTGCTTCGAGCAATCCGAGCGAAACGAATGTGTTCAAGAACAATACCGAGGTAAAGATCGCGAACTAGGCATTTGGGGGTGGGAGGGTAACTTTTGCGCGGGAATCAAAGTCCTGCTATTTTAGGGCATTCCCTCCCACATCTACATGCGTAACCGGATTTATCTCTCGTCTGGCTTTTTGGCCGTAAGTATCTTATTTTTGAGCTCCTGCAACCAGCAGACTGCTGCCGTACCCGGCAAGGGTGGCAAGAAAGGCGGCGGAGACGCTCCTGTTGTGGCAGTGAAAGCTACGACCAAGGACGTTCCACTAGACCTGGACGTAATTGGCAATGTGGAAGCAAGTTCTACAGTGAGCATCAAGCCGCAGGTGAGTGGCGAGTTGAAGGCGGCTTTCTTCAAGGAAGGCGAATTTGTCAAAGCCGGGGACAAGCTGTTTGAAATCGACAAGCGGACGCTGACGGCGCAGATTGATCAGGCGAATGCGAATCTGGCGCGGAGTGAGGCGCAGCTGCGGATGGCAACGGCGAATCTGGCGAAGGATACTGCGCAGGCGGATTACTTGCGGTCGGTATCGGCTCGCAACGAGATGCTGATGAAGGAAGGGATTGCGTCGAAGGAGCAGGGGGCACAGTCTGCAGCGCAGGCACTGGCGCAGAAGGAGTTGACGGATGCCGACCGGGCGGCGATTGAAAGTTCGCGAGCGGATGTCGCAGCGAATAAAGCAACGATTGAAAATTTGAAGGTGCAATTAGGGTTTACGACGATCATGGCGCCGATTACGGGCCGGACCGGCACCCTGCTGGTGAAGCCGGGCAACATTGTTAGCGCCAATTCGAGCGAGTTGATTACGATCAGCCAGATTCAGCCGGTGAACGTTACGTTTGCAGTGCCGGAATCGCAGTTTCAGAAAATTGCGAGCCGGTTTGGGAAGGAGCGGATTCCGGTATTTGCCACACAGCAGGATTCGACAGAACCGCCCAGTGTCGGGAATTTGATCTTTATTGAGAGCGCGGTGGACGCGACTACAGGTACATTGCGGTTGCGGGCCAGCTTTCCGAATGCCGAGAAGAAGATGTGGCCGGGACAGTTTGTGCGTGTGCGGATGAGACTGGGGATGGTGGAAGGTGCGGTGGTGGTGCCGAATCAGGCAGTGCAGACGGGGCAGGATGGGTCGTTTGTTTATGTGGTGAAGGCGGATCGTGGTGTGGAGAACCGGCCGGTGACGCTGGGGGTTCGCAACGGGAATGAGTTGGTGATCGCCAAGGGTCTGGCCGAGGGCGAGACGGTGGTTACCGAAGGGCAGTTGAGAATTGCGCCTGGGGTGAAGGTGAATGTGCGTGCGCCAGGTGGTGGCGGGCGCAAGGGTGAAGGTAAGGGCGGGCCCGGTATGGGTAAAGGTGAAGGCAAGGGTGGCGGTGAAGGCCGTCCCAAGAAAACGGAATAATCTGACATGAACTTCTCCGCGATTTTCATCAAGCGGCCTGTGGCTACCATTCTGTTGATGCTGGGCATCAGCATGTTTGGTGTTTTGAGCTATACCGTATTGCCGGTAAGCGATTTGCCGAATGTGGACTTTCCGACGCTGAGCGTGTCGGCTGGTTTGCCTGGTGCGGACCCGGCGACGATGGCTTCGGCTGTGGCCACGCCGCTGGAGCGGCAGTTCAGCGGCATCGCAGGCATTGATTCGATGACGAGTTCGAACTCGATGGGCTCGACCAGTGTGACGATGCAGTTTGATGTTGCTCGTGAGATTGATGGAGCTGCGGTGGACGTGCAGACGGCGATCAGTGCGGCGATGCCGCTGCTGCCGCCGGGGATGCCGACGCTGCCTTCGTTTCGTAAACAGAATCCTTCGGATAGCCCGATTTTGATGTTGGCGCTGACGACTACTTCGATGCCGAAGTGGAAGCTGGACGAGTACGCGCAGGTAGTTGTGGGGCAGCGCATTTCTTCGGTGAATGGCGTAGCCAGTGTGAACATGATGGGCTCGCAGAAATATGCGGTACGCATCCAGGTGGACCCGGAGAAGCTGGCTTCGCGCGGAATCGGCATCAATGAAGTAAGTGACGCGATCCGGAACTGGAATGCGAATATTCCGACGGGTACGATGTGGGGAGCAAAGCAGGCTTTTTCGATTCAGACTAATGGACAATTACCGACTGCTGAAGATTACTCGCAGATGATTGTGACCTACCGGAACAATGCTCCGGTGCGGCTGGCGGATCTGGGGATCGTTCGCGATGGCAGCGAAGATGAGCGGACGATGGCCTGGAACTGGAGCAAGGCGACGAACAAGTTTGAGCAGGGCGTGAACCTGATGGTGATGCGGCAACCGGGGAGCAACATCATTGAAGTAAACGATGCGGTTAAGAAACTGTTGCCTTCAATTCAAAAGCAGTTGCCACCGACGGTGGAGTTGAAGCTTCGTAGTGACCGATCGAAGAGTATCCGTGAGGCATTTGCCGATATTCAGGTAACGCTGCTTTTGTCGCTGGGGCTGGTGATCATGGTGATCTTCCTGTTCTTGCGTAAGGCGACTGCAACGATTATCCCGACGCTGGCGTTGCCAGTATCACTGGTGGGTACATTTGCGGTGATGTATTTGTTGGGTTATTCGATGAACAACCTGTCGATGATGGCGATCATCCTGAGCGTGGGCTTTGTGGTGGACGATGCGATCGTGATGCTTGAGAACATTGTTCGCCATATCGAGAATGGCATGACGCCGATGGAGGCGGCCTATCGAGGGTCGAAGGAAATCTGGTTCACGATTGTTTCGATGACGATCTCGCTGGCGGCAGTGTTCATTCCGATTCTTTTCATGGGTGGCGTGCTGGGAAGACTGTTCCACGAATTCGCTGTGACGATTACTACGGCCGTGTTGATCTCGGGCTTTGTATCGATATCGCTGACGCCGATGCTGGCGAGCCGGATCCTGCGGGCGCATTCGCCGGAGAAGCCGAGCCTTTTGTCCCGGATTATTGAGGCACCACTAGTGTTTGCGACGCGGATGTATGAGGGGAGTTTGCGGTGGGTGGTGAAGCATCACTTTGTGATGGTGATTGTGTTTGTGGCGATGTTTGCTTCGACGGTCTGGCTTTTTGAACGAGTCCCCAAAGGATTTATTCCTGATGTCGACAGTGACCAAATCTATGTAAATACGGAAATGGCACAGGGGACGAGCTACCTTGCGATGCGTGGATATCAGGAGAGGATCAACCAGATTCTTACGACGGACCCGGATATCGATAACTTTATGTCCAGCGTAGGCGGGGGCATGATGGGCGGCGGTGGCGGAGGAAGCACTGGAAGACTGTTTGTGGGCCTGAAGCCGCTGAAGGACCGCAAGGCATCTGCCGCCGAGATCGCCAACCGGTTGAGGCCGAAGCTGGGAGCAATTCCAGGCGTGAGAGCTGTACCGACGCTGCCACCGGCATTGCGACTCGGTGGGCGTGGGTCGAGCTCAAGTTATCAAGTGACCTTGCAGACGGCAGACACGACGGTGTTGTATCGCGAAGGACAGAAATTTGAGCGCGAAGTTGCGAAGCTGCCGAGTGTCCTCGACATCAATAGCGATATCCAGATGCGCAGCCCGAGAGTGAAGATCGAGATTGACCGCGACAAAGCGGCCACCTATAACCTCGACGTCAGGATGATTGAACAGGCGATCTATAACGGGTACGGCAATAACTTTGCAAGCACTATCTATGCGCCGAATAATCAGTACCGGGTGATGCTGGAGGTGACTCCTCGTTACCAGGCCTTCTCTGACATGCTTGCGAAGCTCTATCTGAAGTCTGGAGATGGACGGCTGATTCCGCTGGATGCAGTGACGAAGCGGAGTGAGGATGTTGGGCCTCAGACGATCAATCACTCGGGGCAGTTGCCCAGTGTCACTGTGTCGTTCAATCTAAAGCCTGGTGTTGCACTGGGTGATGCGGTGGAAGAAATCACGGAGATGGCGCGGGAGAAGCTGCCCTCGAATATCAATCTGAACTTTGCCGGAACGGCAAAGGTGTTTCAGGATTCTCTGGCGAACATGACGATGCTGCTGTGTGTGGCAATTCTTGTCGTGTATATCGTCCTGGGAGTGCTGTATGAGAGCTTCATTCATCCGCTTACGATTCTTTCGGGATTGCCCAGCGCGGCTTTTGGTGCGCTGCTGACGCTGATGATCATGAACGTGGAATTGAACCTTTATGCGTTTGTAGGTTTGATTCTCTTGATTGGACTGGTGAAGAAGAATGCCATCATGCAGATCGACTTTGCCTTGCAGGCACAACGCAATCATGGAGTTGGGGCGGCGGAAGCGATCTTTGAAGGATGCGTCACGCGGTTTCGGCCGATCATGATGACAACTGCGGCGGCGTTGCTTGGGGCAGTGCCGATTGCGATTGGTTATGGAGCGGGTGGCGAATCCCGCAAGCCTCTCGGGCTGGTAGTGGTGGGTGGGTTGCTGTTCTCGCAAGCGATCACACTGTATCTGACCCCGGTGGTGTATGTGTATCTCGATAAATTACAGGGACTGTGGACGAACCGGAAGAAGGTTACGATCGCACAGCCCACACTTGGTGAAGCTCATTCATGAACGTAAGTAGTATTTTTATTCAGCGTCCGATTGCGACGACGCTTCTGATGGTGGCGATCGGTCTGTTTGGTGTGATTGCTTATCGCAATTTGCCGGTTAGCGATTTGCCGAATGTGGATCTGCCGACGCTACTGGTGACGGCGCAGTTGCCTGGGGCGAGCCCTGAGACTATGGCTTCGGCAGTGGCGACACCGCTGGAGGCGCAGTTCTCGACCATCGCAGGCCTTGCTTCGATGACGAGCATCAACACGCTCGGCTCGACTCAGATCACGATTGAGTTTGATTTGGCGCGGAGTCTGGATGGAGCAGCCGTGGACGTGCAGGCGGCGATTACGCAATCCTCACGCATGATGCCTCCGGGGATGCCGACACCGCCTACGTTTGCGAAGGTGAACCCGGCGGATCAGCCGATTCTGTATCTTGCACTGTCGTCTACTTCGATGCCGCTTTACGGGTTGAATGAGTTTGCCGAGACACGTGTGGCTCAGCGAATTTCGCAGGTGACGGGTGTGGCGCAGGTTTCGATTCTTGGATCGCAGCGCTATGCCGTTCATGCGCAGATGGACCCTTATGCGATGGCCGCAAAAAAGATCGGGATCAACGAAGTTGAAACGGCACTTCGGAACTGGAATTCGAATCAGCCGACGGGAACCATCAATGGCCCGCAGCGGGCGTTTACGCTGCAATCGAGTGGACAGTTGATGAATGCCGCGGCGTTCAAGCCTGTGATTGTGAACTACCGGGGCGGCTCGCCAGTGCGGCTGGAGGAGTTGGGCCGGATCGTGGATGGAGTGGAAGACGACAAGACGGCCTCGTGGTTCTGCGATGAGGCTGGTTGCCGCAGATCCATTGTGCTCGGGATTCAGCGCCAGCCGGGTACCAATACGATTGCGGTTACCGACGGGATCATGAAGCTGATGCCGCAGTTCAAGAACGATTTGCCACCTTCGGTTGAGATGAAGGTGTTCTACGACCGGTCGGATACGATTCGCGAGAGCTATAAAGACGTGCAGTTTACGATGCTGCTGACGCTGATTCTGATTGTTGCGGTGATCTATCTCTTCCTTCGGAATTTCTCGGCTACGGTAATTCCTTCGCTGGCGCTTCCCTTCTCCATCGTGGGTACGTTTGCGGTGATGTATCTGTGCGGATATTCGCTCGACAACCTGTCGATGATGGCTTTGATTCTTGCCATCGGCTTCGTGGTGGACGATGCGATCGTGATGCTTGAGAACATCGTTCGACACATGGAAATGGGTAAGCCTCCGATGAAGGCGGCAATTGAAGGAGCTAGCGAGATCAGCTTCACGATTGTGTCGATGACGATTTCTCTGGCGGCTGTGTTTATTCCGATTCTGTTTATGGGCGGAGTGCTGGGGCGGTTGTTCCAGGAATTCGCAGTTACGATTTGCGTGGCGATTTTGATTTCTGGTGTGGTGTCGGTGACGCTGACACCGATGCTGGCGAGCCGGTTCTTGAAGGCTCATCACGGAAAAGAATCGAAGTTTTATCAGGTGACCGAGCGCTGGTTTGAGGCTTGGCTGCATAGCTATGACGTGAGCCTGAAGTGGGTAATGCGGCATCGGGTGGCGACGATGGCATTTTCGCTCGCCATTCTGGTTGCTACGGGTTGGCTGTTTCTGGAAGTGCCGAAGGGATTTATTCCCGATCAGGACACTGATCAGCTGACGGTAATTACTGAGGCGCAAGAAGGCACATCGTTCACGCAGATGGTGGAATATCAGAACCAGATTGCTGAGTACCTGCGGCAGGACCCGGCAATTGATTCGCTGGTTTCGAATGTAGGTGGATCGGCCGCGGCGACGCTGGGTGGGAATAACTACGGACAGATTGTGGTGCACTTAAAGCCGCGCCATGAGCGTACCGAACTAGTAGACAAGATCATTGAACGGATTCGGCCCCAGCTTTCGCAGTATCCAGGGATGAAAGTGTATCCGCAGAATCCTCCGGTGGTTCGAATTGGTGGCCTGGTGTCGAAAAGCCAGTATCAGTACACGCTGTATTCGCCGGACAAGAATGCGCTTTATGAAACTGCAGCAGAGTTGACGGAAGAACTGAAGAAGCTGAATACGCTGTCTGATGTTACGAACGATTTGATGATCCGGTCGCCGCAGGTGAAGATCGAAGTGAACCGCGACAAGGCGGCGAGCATGCAGGTGAACGTGACGCAGATTGAGAATGCGCTGTTTGATGCTTATGGACCGCGGTGGGCCTCGACGATTTACTCGCCGGTGAATGAGTATAAGGTTTTGCTTGAGTTGATGCCGGAGTATCAGTCTGACCCGAAGCTGCTGTCGATGCTGTATTTCAAGGCTGGGAATAACAATCTGATCCCGCTGGATTCGCTGGCCAAGGTGGAACTGGATAGCGGGCCTCTGGCGATTAGTCACTATGGGCAGTTGAATGCGGTGACGGTGTCGTTTGGAGTGAAGCCTGGTGCTTCGCTTGGGACTGCGCTGGAGGGTGTCGCCAATACTGCCAAGGAGATTTTGCCGGAGACGGTGAGTGCGAGCTTTCAAGGATCGGCCGAGGCGTTCTATGGATCGCTTGGGAATTTGTGGGTCTTGATGGGCGTGGCAATTGCGGTTGTTTATATCGTGCTGGGGATCCTGTATGAGAGCTTCATTCACCCGATCACGATTTTGTCTGGATTGCCTAGTGCTGGCTTTGGAGCGCTGCTGACTCTGTATTTGTTCAAGATGGATTTGAGCATTTATGCGTTTGTGGGCTTGATCATGTTGATCGGTATTGTGAAGAAGAACGCGATCATGCAGATTGACTTTGCGCTTGAGGCGGAACGTGACGGGATGAGCCCGGATGAGGCGATCTATCAGGGTTGTCTGGTTCGGTTTCGGCCGATTATGATGACGACGATGTGCGCGCTGCTGGGGGCGGTGCCGATTGCGGTTGGGTATGGGGCTGGTGGCGAGGCGCGGCAGCCGCTGGGCCTCGTCGTTGTGGGCGGGTTGTTGTTCTCGCAGCTTGTGACGCTTTATTTGACGCCGGTGGTATATACGTATCTGGCTAAGCTTGGGGCGAAGAAGAAGAAGGCTGTGGCGATGGAGCCGGTGACGGCTTAGAACGTCTTACCCTTTGCAAGATCAACGAATTAGGGCAATATTAGGGTATGGCAATAGTTCCAGCAGGGTTGATCCATCAAGGCCAGCTTGATTCTGAAATCAATGAGGCGGTCCAGAAATTCGGACCGGATGTTGCTCAAGTCTTTTATAGCCTAGGCGAGGACTCGACGGGAGAAGCCGCAATCTTCTTTCGCATCGTATTAACAGACATGGCTGCGAAAGAAGAGAACCTTACTAGCGTCACCAGCCGCATAGCCAGGCTGGTTTTCGATGAAGTGCGCCCTCTCGAAAACTGGGGATTGTATCCTTATTTTTACTACCGAAGCCAATCCGAGTGGCAGAACCGATACGACCCTGAATGGTCGATCTAGATGGCCTTCCATGATGATTTGCTGGCACAGGCCTTACAACTTGTGCACTCAACCCCACCGACACAAGCAAGCTTGAGAAGGGCTGTGTCTTCGGCCTACTACGCTGTTTTCCATCTTCTAATTGACGCGGCCGTTGCAAATTGGAGCAACCCAGCCGCGCGAGCCTCACTGGCACGTGCTTTCGATCACGGAACCATGAAATCGGCATCCATGCGTGTATCAAACAGCAATCTATTTCCCTTCGCGGATGAAGACCCATCTGTAGTCTCTGATTTGAGGCTCATTGCAGACACGTTTGTTCAGCTTCAGAATCATCGGCATTTTGCGGATTACAACCTCACGAAAGACCTCGAAGTCACGCACGCAGTCAACTACGTGAGGTCCGCTGGACAAGTTTTTGCCACATGGCCCAAACTTCAGGCAAGCCAAATCGCGCAGGATTATCTCGTCTCGCTTATGGTGAAGGCGCGTTGAAGCTAACGGACAAATAGCCGTACTCCGGGTTGGCTTTCGGCTTCGCCTATTCGAAGCTTTACAGTTGCAGGGCCGGTGGGTAGGTTGGTGGGAATTCTCGCGTTGATTTGCAGCAGGCCTGCTGCGCCTGGGGAGGTTGCGGCGAAGAGAAGTTCTGCTGGCTGGCCTCCAATTTCCAGCCGGATCTGGGTTGGGTTGGTTCCCTGCCCTGTGGCGTAGAAGACGATGATTGAGCCTGCGGTGGCGGGGCTGGTGGCGGAATTGAGAGTTTTGTCTTCGTTGACTCCGAAGGGGAAGAGGCCGGGGTGGGCGGCGACTATCGGTAGTTTCAGTTCGTTGCTGGATTCGCCTTCTCTTGTTACTTTGATGGTGGCTTCGCCGGTTGCCGGCAGATCTGTTGGGACTTGCAGATTGATCTGATTGTTCTGCGCGAAGATGGCGCCGCGTTCGGCGGCGTATGCGCCCTGGTGACGGTTGCGGGCGCTGGGGCCACTTGTGTTGAGCTGGTTCCACGTGCGGCTTTGTGGGTTGAAGGCCCAGGTGTCGGAGAGGTTGCCTCGGCCTGAGCCGCCGAAGAGGATCAGTTGCATGCGACGGGTGTCGAAGGAGATGCCGTAGTGCTGGCGGGCTGCGGGTTGGACGCCGCCGGTGATTTCTGTCCAGCGGTTGGTGCGGAGGTCAAAGGCCCAAAGGTCGCCCAAGGGGCATGGGCCAAAGCCGCTGGCGCAGCCGCCGTAGAGATACATCTGACGGGATTGAGGATCGAGGACGGCGTGGTGGAGGCAACGGCGGAGGGGGCGGTTGGAGGATGGGCTGATGTTGCTCCATTGGTTTGAGTTGAGGTCGAAAGCCCAGGTGTCGTCGAAGCGGCCAGAGTCGGTGAAGCCGTGGGAAATGATCATCCGGTTGGTTTCTTCATCGAGGACTGCAGAGTGGCCGTAGCGGTTGCTGGGGCCGGCACCGTTGATGCCGAGGCGGGACCAGTTGTTGGCGGCGATGTCGTAAGCCCAGACGTCGCTGAAGAAGCCGCTGGCCTGGCCGCCGAAGAGGATGAGACGTCGGCGTTTGTTGTCGGTGAGGAGAGTGTGGCCGAGACGGGATGGGGGGAGGGTGCCGGTGGGCTGAAGCTTGGTCCAAGTTTGGTTGGGGAGAGAGTAGGCCCAGAGGTCGTTGAGGGTGTCGTTGGCCTGGCCGCCAAAGAGGAAGAGGTTGGCGGAATCGCGGTCGTAGCTGATGGTGCCGTCGATGCGGGCTGGGGGGGCTTGGCCTGCTGCGGGGAGTTGTTCGTAACGCCAGTCCTGAGCGGCGAGGGTGAGAGTGAAGAGGAGGTACTTCATGCCAGGCATTTCGCTGGTGAAGTTGGAAAAGTTACGTGGCTATTTCATCAGGATCGGCTCGAGGCCTTTCCAGCTCATGTGGAGACCGAGGTAGCCGAAGACGAGGCTCATCGCCACTTGGAGAGTTTGGGAGGGGACCTTGGTGCCGAGCCAGGAGCCGATGATTGCTCCGGGGATGCCTCCCATTAACATCTTGATCACGAGAGCCTGATCAACATGGCCGAAGATAACGTGGATGCCGCTGCCGATGAAGCTTAAGGCCATGCCGAAGAGCAAGTCAGTACCGACGATGGTGGCTGTTGGGAGGACCGTCTTGTACATGAGGAGGAGGCCGCCGAGGGCACCGGCGCCTGCTGAGGAGAAGCCTACTTCTGCGCCGATGGGCAAGGTGGCGAGGGGGATGAGCCAGCGGCGTTCGACGTTGGGACGCGGGGCTTGTTTTTTGCGAAAGAGGCGAAGGAAGGCGAGGCCGGCGATGGTGACGCCGACCAGAGGCAGGAGGATGCGTTCGATTGCTTTCTTGCTGAGGTGGAGGAGGATCCAGGAGCCGAGGAGGACACCCGGGAGGCCGCCGGCGAGCATGAGGCCAAGGACGCGCCAGTTGACGCTTTTGCGGAAGATGTAGAGAGGGGAAGCGAAGACCTTGGTTACGAAAACGAAGGCGAGGGAGGTGCCTACGCTTTCTGAGGCGCTGCGGCCGAGGAGCAGCACTAAGAGCGGGACCGTGAGTGGGCCGCCGCCGGCACCGGTAAGGCCGACGATCATTGCTATGCAGAAGCCAAGTATCGATTCCATAAACGGGTTAACTGTTAAAGGTGTGGATGCCGCACTCTAGTTTTTTGCCACCCCAGCGGCCGCTGCGGAGGTTGTCTTCGCTGGCGGGCTTGGCGGTGCAGGGTTCGCAGCCGATGCTGGTGTAGCCCTGATCGTAGAGCTCGAGGATGGGCAGGTTGTGCTCGCGGGCGTATTGCCAGACTTGCTTCCAGGTCCAGTGAGCCAGGGGGCTGACCTTCGAGATCTGCTTGCCGCTTTTGAGTTTGGTGGTTTCGAAGATTTCGAGCTTGGCTCTTGTAGGAGATTGCTCGCGGCGCAGGCCGGTGAACCAGACGTCGTAGTTTTCGAGGCCGTCAAAGAGGGGTTCTACTTTGCGGAGCTGGCAGCATTTGGCGGGTTCGGTTTGGTTGAGGATGCCGAAGGTGGCTTCCTGATCTTTGACGGACTGGGTGGCTGCGAGGTTGTGGAGGTTGAGGTTCCAATCCTTTGTGAGCTGGTCGCGATAGGCGTAGGTCTCGGCGAAATGGTAGCCGGTTTCGAGGAAGAGGACCGGGATGTTCGGATCGCGCTGAAGAAGATAGTGGAGGAGCACTACGTCTTCGAGTTGGAAGCTGCAGGTGTAGCAGGCCTTGCCTGTGAGAGCCTGATCGATCGATTGGAGCACTTCGCTCATATACCTTCTCCTGAGATGAAATCGTTGCGCCGCATGAGGATGCCTGCGGCTTCTAAGAATTCGAGGGCACCTTCTTCGGGGACCTCGAGGCCGTGATCGGCGATGATGATTGCGCCGGAATCTTCGAGTTGTGCGGGGACTTCGCCTTGCCAGCGGAGGACCAGAGCACCGTGTTCGAAGAGGATGCGCTCGAGCAGGTCTGGGTCTTTGCTGGTAACGACGGCTGGCATGTGGCCGTAGCGCTCTACGCGCTCTCCGGCGGTGACGGGGCCGAGATCGAAGGCTAGTGTGTTTGCGTTGCGGACGGATTTTTGTGTGCCTCGGACGATCATGCCGGCG
>JAPKYY010000970.1 GCA_026394095.1 Acidobacteriota bacterium
GGAGGAATCGCGATTGTCGCCCATTGCGAAGATGCAGTTGTCGGGTACGATGACTTCACCGTTCTTGACGTGCTTGTTCAGCATCTCTTCTGCGCCCGGGTAGACACGCATGTTGGGCTCTGAAGGGAAGTTGTCGCGGTAGGAATCGAAGTAGTCGGTCTTGTGGAATTTGTAGGGTTCCTGGACGGGCTTTCCGTTGAGGATAAGTTGCTTGTTTTCGACCTTGATACGGTCTCCGGCGACGCCGATGGCACGCTTGACGAAGGTCTGCTTGATGTCTTCGGGGTAGCGGAAGACGATGATGTCGCCGCGTTTAACGTCCTGGTAGGGGAGCAGGTATTGGGAGACCGGGCCCTTGGGAGAATAAGCGAGTTTGTCAACCAGGAGGTGATCGCCGATTAGGAGGGTATCTTCCATCGAACCGGTGGGGATGACAAAGGCCTGGACAAGGGATGTGGTGGCGAAGAGGAGGAGCAGGACGGTAACCGTCCATTCGGCAATGGTGCCGCGCTGGGTTTCGGCCAGGGAAAGCCTTGCGGCGTTCCAGCGCTCGAAAGCGCTCTTGTTGGATGCGGGTGGCTGAGGGGGCGTAGTGGTTGTACTCACGGAATCTTGCTCTCTAGTCATTATCGTGGATTGTGGGTGGGTGTTGTCCGGAGTCCAGGTCGGTGGTGCCGGAGAAGCGCCGGAGGTGGAAGGCCTCAACGACGCTGAAGTAGATGTTGATCAGACCGAAGCCGCTGATAGCTCCCCGGAAATAGGGGTTGAGCCAAAAGATGCCCCATTCGGGACTGAGGTTGGCGAGCATGTTGGGCTTCCAGTAATCGCTCCAGGGGAAGAAGAGCAGGAAGAGGCCGATCTCGAAGCAGAGGACGACGTAGAGGACACCCGAGAGTTTGTGATACCAGCGGTATTCAGTCATTGGGTGGGAGTCCTGCGGGCTTCGATGACAGCACGGACGGGCGCGAATTCGCTGCGGTGCTGTGGCGTAGCCCCATACCTTTGTAACGCTGCCAGATGGTCTCGTGTTCCATAGCCTTTATTGCTAGTGAGATTGTATTCGGGGTAGCGGAGGTGGAATTGAGTGAGAAGGCGATCACGATCGACTTTGGCGAGGATGGACGCTGCAGCGATCGAACGGGAAATCGAGTCGCCGTGGATGATGGCTTCTTGTTCAATCGGGGAGTGGATGCGGATTGCGTCGATGAGGAGGTAGTCGGGTTGGGGGTTGAGGGCTTGAACGGCCCGGAGCATAGCGAGGCGGCTGGCTTCGAGGATGTTGATTTTGCGGATCTCTTCAACGCTTGAATAGGCGACGGCCCAAGCAACTGCTTCGCCTTTGATTTGAGCGGCGAGGCGGGAGCGTTCGGCTGGGGGTACGATTTTGGAATCGCGGAGACCTTTGATTTTGCAGGGGTGAGGGAGGATGACAGCAGCTGCGGTAACTGGCCCAAACAGACAGCCCCGGCCGGCTTCATCGATGCCGGCCGGAGCTGAATATCCGAGAGCCCGCAGGCGGGCTTCAGTTTTGAGTGAGCAGTCCAATGGCGCTGCCTTTGGAGGACTAGGTGCGCTCTTTGAGACGTGCAGCCTTGCCCTTGAGACCACGGAGGTAGTAGAGCTTGGCGCGGCGAACGCGGCCCGTGCGGACGATGTCGATATGGTCGACGACGGGGGCGTTGATGGGGAAGATGCGCTCGATGCCGGTACCGAAGCTCATCTTGCGGACGACGATGTTTTCGCCCATGCCGGTGTTCTGCTTGGCAATGAGAACGCCTTCAAATGCCTGGGTACGCTCTTTTTCGCCTTCGCGGATGCGGACGTTAACCTTGATGGTGTCACCGATGCGGAAGGGGGGGTGATCGGTGCGCTTGTATGTGTTGTAGACCTTGGCTAGAGCCGGATGAATCATAAGAATTAACCTCTTTCGTGAGTCCCGCCGATGAGGTCGGGACGATTTTTTAGGCGTTTGGCGAGGGCCTGAGCCGCGCGCCAGCGCTTGATTTCAGCATGGTTGCCCCCGAGTAACACATCGGGTACCTGCCAGCCGTTGAAGTCCGCCGGTCTTGTGTAATGCGGACAATCCAGCAAGGGGACGCCGTTCTCATCAGTCTCAGAGAACGACTCAAATTGCGAGGAAGCAGCGTTGCCCAGAACACCGGGAACGAGCCTCGCGACCGCGTCGACCACGATGGCAGCTGGGAGTTCCCCGCCCGACAACACGTAGTCGCCGATCGAGAACTCGTCATCCACCAGATGGTCGGTTATCCGCTCATCTACGCCTTCGTATCGGCCGCAGAGGAGCAGAACCTGGTCATACTGCAACATTGCGCGGGCATTGGCTTGCTCGAAGCGTTTGCCTTGGGCAGAGAGCAGAATGACACGGGTATTGCCATTATTGCCTTCTTCATTGGGCTCGAAACGTTGGGGCAGGATCGACCGGATGGCCTGGTAAACAGGTTCGACTTTGAGCACCATGCCTTCGCCGCCCCCGAAGGGACGATCGTCGACAGTGGAGTGACGGTCTGAGGTCCAATCGCGAAGATTGTGAACCCGGATGTCAATCAAGCCTGCTTCCACGGCCTTCGGGACCACGCCGTTTTTGAGCGGGCCTTCGAAGAAGGAGGGAAAAATCGTAAGGATGTGAAAGATCATTGGCTGTTGACTTCGAGGAGGCCCTCGGGGAGGTCAGAGACCAGCCGTTTGTTGGGGAGATCCATGGACGGAAAGAAAGCCGGGACATAAGGAACAAGAGCGTTGTTGGTATCTAGCTGTAGCCAGACTTGCGCGCCTTCTTCGAAGATGTCTTCGACGGTACCGAGCAGGGAGTCCTTTTTGTCAAAAATCTGGCAACCGATGAGGTCGCTCAAAAACACTTCACCCTCTTTGGGCTGACGGCGGGCAGCGAGAGGAATGCAAAGGTCAATTCCCCGGAGGGCGTTTGCCTGATCGATGGAATCGACACCAGCAAACTTGACCACTGCTTTCTCGACATGCATCCAGGCTTCTTCGATTTCGAGGATTTTCGGCGGGGTAGATGCCGACTCAAAAACAGAGACGCTCTGGACTTCGCTCAATCGTTCGATTCCCGTTGTGTGGAGGTCGACAATCAGCTCACCCTTGTTGCCTCTCGGCTTCATTACGGTTGCCAGCGTCAACCAACCCTCGGGAACCATATTTATTCCAGGATCGAGAGCTCGAAGCGACGGTTCTGCTTCATGCCGACCGCGCCCAGAAGGGTACGGATACAACGAGCTGTTCGGCCCTGTTTGCCGATAATTTTGCCAATGTCTTCGGGGGCAACACGGAGTTCGAGAACGGTTACACGTTCGCCCTGGACTTCCTTGACAGTGACGGATGCAGGCGCGTCAACGAGCGCCTTGGCAATCTCTTCCACTAAATCTTTCATGGCCGCGAGGCTCCTTCAAGAAATGGACTAAGCAGCAGCAGTGGCTTCGGCTTGAGCAGGGTTCTTCCTGATCAGGCGAGCAACGGTGTCAGAAGGCTGTGCGCCGTTCTTCATCCAGTACTCGATACGGTCATGCTTGAGGCTAACGATCTGGGGCTGGGCTACGGGATTGTAGTGACCCACAAGCTAAACGAATCATCAACATCGAACCTATTCTCCTCTACAAAAAACCTGCGTGAGCGGGGTTATGATTTGGCGCCAGTTAGCGCCGCATCAGATCTTCTATTCCAGGCAAGCCCATTTTGGCGAGGCGTTTAGCCATCGAGCCACCGAACTTACCGCCCCCAAAGCCGCCGAGAGAATCCGTTAAGGTCTTCATCATCTTGCGGGCTTGAGTGTATTGTTTTAGCAAATTGTTAATGTCGTGGGGCTGCGTGCCACTGCCTTTGGCAATGCGGCGGCGGCGGGCTCCATTGATCACCATGTGATTGGCGCGCTCGAAAGGAGTCATCGAATCGATGATCGCGACGATCTTGGTGAGTTCGCTTTCGTCCATCTTGGCTTCCTTCATTTGCTTGGACATTTTGTCCATGCCGGGGATCATGCCCATGAGGGAATCGAGAGGACCGAGTTTACGAAGCTGTTTGAGTTGTTCTTTGAAATCTTCGAGAGTGAAGTCGTTATCGATGAGCTTGCGCTGCATCTTTTCGGCTTCCTTCATGTCGATGGCGCCCTCGACCTTTTCGATCAGGCTGAGGACGTCGCCCATGCCGAGGAT
>JAPKYY010000015.1 GCA_026394095.1 Acidobacteriota bacterium
CTGCCGCTTTGCCCGGCTCAATCGCCGGCACCCCGCTCTCCCCGCCGCGCAGCGCATCCTCTCTGCGATCCAGCCGCAAATGACTCTTCTGCAAGCCCGGCCCATGACAGGCGAAACACTTACGCGCCAGTATCGGGCGCACATCCTGCGTATAGTCCGCCGCTCTACCCGCAGCAGCCAGCACTCCAAATACAAATAGTTCGCGCAGCTTCACTTATCGAGCATTCTATCCCCGATATACTCCGTAATGTATGAACTCCGGCTCCACTCTCACGCGGCGCTACTGCATCGCCCTTGCCGCCTCCGCTGCTATTGCCAAACCGAAGCCCCAGATGATCCAGATCGAAAGCATTACATCCTCATTCGAAGACATACGCTACCGTTCGCCCTACAAGTTCGGCGGCGTCGCTATGGATCACACCACTCTGCTGAACGTCAAAGCCCGTGTGCGCACCCGCGATGGCAAAGTGGCCGAAGGCTTTGGCTCCATGCCGCTATCGAACCCCTGGGCCTTCCCCTCAAAGCAGATGAGCTACGACACCACCCAGAACGCGATGCAGGCACTGGGCAAGCGTCTGGTGGCCCTTACCAACACCTATCGCGAATATGGCCACCCCATCGATATTAATACTGCTCTTGAGCCCGAATACCTCAAGGCCGCAGCCGCTGTCTCTGCCGAGCTCAAGCTTCTCGCCCCCATCCCCAAGCTCTGCACCCTCGTGACAGCAAGCCCCATCGATGCCGCGATTCACGACGCCTTCGGTAAGGCCCTTGGTCTCAATTGCTACCAGACCTATGGCCCGGACATCATGCAGCACGACCTTGCGCACTACCTCGGCAAAGACTTCAAGGGCGAATACCTCAATCGCTACGTCAACGCCAAGCCGCGCGCTGAGGTGAACCTCTATCACTCTGTCGGCGGTGTCGACACACTCACCGAAGCCGACATCACCAAACGCCTCGCTGACGGCCTGCCGGAAACTCTGGCTGAATGGATCCGCTTCAACGGCCTCCATCACATCAAGATCAAACTCCAGGGTGACGATCTCAAATGGGACATAGACCGCACTGTCACCATCAACCGCATCGCCGAAGAAACCAGCCCGAACGTGAACTGGCGCTACTGTGTCGACTTCAACGAGCGTTGCCCCAATGTCGCCTACCTGCTCGAATATCTGCGCAAAGTAAAGGAGCTCTCCCCGCGAGGTTTTGATCGCATCGAGTACATCGAACAGCCCACCGCGCGGGACCTCAAGGCCGACAGTAAGAACTCCATGCACGAGGCCAACAAGCTCCGCCCTGTCGTGATCGACGAATCGCTAACCGATCTTGAAACGCTATTGCTGGCCCGCGAACTCGGCTATACCGGCGTGGCGCTAAAAGCCTGTAAGGGCCAGAGCCAGGCCATGCTGATGGCCGCCGCCGCGCAGAAGTACAAGATGTTCCTCTGCGTGCAGGATCTCAGCTGCCCCGGTGCCTCGCTCATCCACTCCGCCAGCATCGCCTCGCATGTGCCTGGTGTTTCGGGTATCGAAGCAAACTCGCGCCAGTATCTCCCCGCCGCCAACGATCCGTGGCGTCCCAAGTTCCCCGGCATCTTCACCATCAAAGACGGCACGATGAAGACAGCCGCGCTAACCGGCCCGGGCCTCGGCGCAGTCTAGTCGTTTTGCACCTTTGTCAGGGTCAAGACTCCAACCAGCGTTAGCAGAAAATAGAGCACCAAGCCAATCACGGCAAGACCCAGCGCCAGTGCCCAATTCCCGTCCACTGGCCCGGCTTGGATCGACCAAAGCAGAAACCCAGTGCTAACGATTGCCGCAAACGTCAGCGCGAGTACTTCACCGCGTTGCATGCGCTCGCCCGATGAACTCAGAGGCATCGACACGCTGAAGATCGCAGGAAATGCAATCAGCAGAAAGCCAACGCCCAAATACCCGGCCTGCAAAACGAGCTGCATCCTAAAGCGGCAAAATCTCTTCGCGGTCCGGGTTGTACTTCAGCCGCCGCTTCTGCAGATAAGCGATGTTCCCCAGGTGCGAAGCCGCCGCAGAACGATGCCCAATATACACATCCCCATTCGGCAACTTACGGCTCCGGCAGCAGGCCAGGAAATTCTCCACGTGATCAATCGTCTGCTCCCGGGGCGACTGCACCACCACCGGCGGCGCACCCTTCTCGATCGATTGAAATTCAAACTTTCGCCGGTCGATATACAGCTTGCCCAGTGTCCCGCAAATCTCCACACCCTCACCCTTGATCCCGGGCGCAAGTGTTGCCTCAAACGTCGCAGTCCACTCTGCCGGATACTCGAGCAGCACGTGGATCGTGTCTGGCGCCGTCCGGCCATCCTTGTAGTGATAAACCCCGCCCGATGCTACAGCTGCCACCGGGTTATCCTGCCCCATCATCATGTGCACCACATCAATCCAGTGCGTAAACAGATCGGTAACCTGCCCGCCGCCATACTCCAGGTACGCGCGGAAATTCCAGAACTGTTGCGGGTCCCAATCGCGCCACTTCACCTGCCCCAGAAAGCGCGCCCAGTCCAGGTTCGATGGTTGCGTAGCCAGCCGCTCCGGAGCACGCCGCAAATGCAGCGCGCCCAGTCCAGGTTCGATGGTTGCGTAGCCAGCCGCTCCGGAGCACGCCGCAAATGCGCCCCATTCCCGTGCCACCACGTCCGCGCCAGCGTCACCTTACCCAGCTTCCCTGTATCAAAGTACTCCCGCTTGGCCTGCAAATAATGCTGCCCGGATCGCTGCTGCGTGCCCACCTGGCAGATGCGATTATTGATGCGCGCCGCCTTCACAATCTGCGGGCCCTCTTCGATCGTCAGCGTTAGCGGCTTCTCAACATAAACATCCTTGCCGGCGTTGAGCGCATCAATTGCACAGCCGGAATGCCAGTGATCGGGAGTCGCAATCAAGACGGCATCGACGTTTTTGGCCGCTAGCAACTTGCGATGGTCGGTAAAGCCTACTGCTTTGGTGGCCTTCTGCTGCGCAGCGTCAATGCGTTCGCCGTAGATGTCACAAACAGCGGTAACGTCGATCTGCTGCGTGTTGATGAAGGTCCCCATCACCCCAACGCCACGGCCGCCGCATCCAATAAGGCCAAGCTGAATGCGCTCATTGGCACCCATAATCCGCGAATAACTCGCTGCAGTTATTCCTGCGGCAACACGAAGGGCATTACGGCGGCTGAGAACAGATTTTTGCATGGCCTCATTATATTAGCGAGGCGGTTCACCGTGTCCAAGCGAAATACTTGACATCGGTCTAATAAGAAATATCGACCAGGTCTGCGCCTTCCGTCATCCGCTTCAACTGCCCACAGGCAGCGTAGATATCGAGTCCTCGTGGGCGCCGGATAAAGCACGGCATCCCGAGTTTCACGATCTCCTGAAAGCTCTCGACACGCTCCGGGTCTGGTGTTTCAAACGGGATCCCCGGGCCTGGGTTCAGCGCAATTAGATTCACCTTGCACTTCAGATTCGCCAGCAGCTTGCGCACGCGGCGTGCATCGCCATCGGTGTCGTTCACCCCGCGCAACAGCACGTATTCAAACGTGAGAAACTCCCACGATCGAAGCGGATAATGCAGACAAACTTCAATCAGATCCTTCAAATGCCACTTCTTCGTAATCGGCATCAACTCGACGCGTTGCTCCTCAGTTGAGGCGTTGAGGCTGATCGCAAGCTTCGGACGAATTGCAGCTTTACCCATCTCTTCAATCTTCGGGATCAGCCCCGAGGTCGACACCGTAATGCGCCGCTCGCTCATTCCAACACCAGCCGGGTCCACCAGCAGGCGAGTCGCCTTCAGCACCGCATCCAGGTTCATCATCGGCTCGCCCTGCCCCATCATGACGATGTTCATCTGACGATCCTTCGGCTCGAGGTTATGCTCAGCCGCAATGTGCAGTACCTGGCCGACAATCTCGCCTGCCGTCAGATTCCGCTCCAGCCCCATCAGAGCCGTCAGACAAAACTTGCAATCCACCGGGCATCCCACTTGTGACGAGATACACAACGTATCGCGCCCCCGCTCCGGCATAAAAACCGATTCCACGGTTTTACCGTCTTCAAGTGCCATCAGATACCGCACCGTGCCATCGATACTGTCGTAGCGCGAATCTACCTTCAGCGCCCCGCTCGGAAATTCCGTCCGCAGTGCCGCAGGCAGGGCACTGGCGCGGCTCAGGTCTAAAAGGCGCTTCGAATAAAGCGCTTCATACAGTTGTTTGGCTCGATAACGGGGGTAGCGATCCCCAAGGGCCGCTTCGATATCGGCAAGTTCCATCCCCATCAGCGATTGTCGTGGCTCTGTCACAATATAAGTATCGGTCCTCTCCCCGCTTTCTACCAATGAATTCAAACCCACCCCGCGATATCCTCAGCACCACCCTGCCCAATGGACTGACTGTAGTAACTGAACGAATGGGCCACGTGCGCAGTGTCTCGATCGGCGTCTGGATCGCTTCAGGCTCCCGTATGGAGCGCGGTGCCGAGCGCGGCATCGCCCACTTCCTCGAGCATATGCTCTTCAAGGGCACTGCCACTCGCTCAGCCGAAGACATCGCCCGCGCTGTTGATTCCGTCGGTGGCAACCTCGACGCCTTCACCAGTAAAGAGTTGGTTTCCTACAACACCAAAGTGCTCGACGAGCATCTCCCCATCGCCTGGGATATCCTCTCCGACCTCGTTCTCAACCCGACCTTCGACCCGGTAGAACTCGAAAAAGAGAAAAGCGTCATCATCGAAGAATGGAAGATGGATCTCGACAATCCCGAGCACCTCGTCCATGAGCTCTTCGTCAAGCACCTCTGGAAAGGCCATGGTTTGTCGCAGCCCATCATTGGCTCAAAACCCACCATCCTCGGCTTTGATCGCAACATGCTCGTCGATTACCACCAGCGCGTCTACACCCCTGCCAACATTGTCATCACCGCTACCGGCAATCTCGAGCATGATCGCATCGTACGCATGGTAGAGGACTCCTTTGCCTCCCGGCCTGCCGGCAAAAAACTTCCCAAACAGGCCACGCCGCAGCAACATGCGCCCTTCATCCTGAAGCAGAAACGAACCCAACAGGCTCACGTCTATATCGGTGCCCCTTCGCACCCGATCTCACACGTCAACCGTTACGTCTCCTACGTTTTGAACACCATCCTCGGCGGCGGCATGTCTTCACGCCTCTTCCAGAACATCCGCGAGCGCCAGGGCCTTGCCTACGCCGTGATGTCCGATCTCATGCTCTTTCGCGACATCGGTTGCATGGCTATCTATGCTGGAACTTCCGCCGATACGCTCCATAGAGTCATCAGCTCGGTCATGGATGAATTCCGGGATCTCAAGGCCAACCCTGTCTCTACCGAAGAGCTCCGCCGCGCCAAAGAACATCTCAAAGGTTCGCTGATGCTATCGCTGGAATCCACCAACTCACGCATGACCAACCTCGCCCGCCAGCAGATATTCTTTGGCCGCTTCTTCTCGATGGATGAAATGATCACCAGCATTGAAGCTGTAACCGCCGAACAGGTGCAGGCCCTCGCCAACGAATCTTTCGTCAACGATCGTCTGTCGCTCACCGCTCTTGGCAAGGTGGACGGTCTCACGCTCGACCGCTCTATCTTCAATTGCTAACTTAAGACCCAGCCGTGCTCCGTCTCCTTCTCAGCTTCGCGCTTGCCCACTCCGCCTTGGCCGTGGATTGGACCAAGCTGAAACCGGAAGGCTACGTCTCAGACTTTGCCCATGTACTCGATCCTGCCTCCCGCGAAAGCATCGATCGCTACCTGGCCGCCGTAGAAAAAGCCAGTGGCGCGCAGATCGCCATCGTCACTGTAGATACTCTCGATCGCGAACCGATTGACGATGTTGCCAACAAGCTCTACCGGCAATTTGGAGTCGGCCAAAAGGGCAAAAACGAAGGCGCGCTTTTCCTTCTGGCTGTCGCGGATCGCAAGTCCCGGCTTGAAGTCGGATATGGCCTCGAACCGATCGTTCCGGATGGCGTAGCTGGCGACATCCTCCGCGCCATGCGTCCCGCCCTGCGCGCCGAGCAGTATGGCCCTGCACTGATTGAGGCAACCCGCGTTTTGGGTACAAAAATCGCCGCTGGAAAGAACATCACAATTGACGCAGTGCTCCCGGCGCGCCAATTCCGCGAAGGGCAATCCGATCGGCGAGGTCCCGCATCCAATAAGCAGCTCATCCAGATTCTGGTAGTCGTTGGCGTTATCGCCCTCTTTGCACTCTTCAACAGACGCAGAGGTGGTGGCTATGGTTCTGGCCCCTGGATTTTCCCTGGTGGCGGAGGCTTCGGCGGCGGCGGCGGTGGAGGCGGCTCCAGTTGGGGCGGCTTTGGCGGTGGAGATTCAGGTGGAGGCGGCGCTTCAAGCGACTGGTAATCAAAACTATGCAAATCGAAAAGCAGCTACAGGATCTGGTCACCAAAGCCAAAGCAGCTCTCGGCGACAAGCTGTCGTCAATAATGCTCTACGGCTCAGCGGCCCGAAATGAATTCGATACCGGCCATTCAGACCTCAATATCCTGATTCTCACGACAAATCTGGACCAGGCTACCCTCAAAGCTGCCGCACCGCTGCTGATCTGGTGGGTCGAGGCGCGTAACCCCCAGCCTTTACTCTTTACCCTGGAGGAATTCCGGTGTTCTACCGACGCTTTCCCGATTGAAATCTACGACATCCAGGACTGCCATAGAATTCTGGTTGGCACAAACCCACTCGAGGGACTCAAGGTAGACCCTATCTACCACCGGGCTCAGCTTGAGCATCAGTTGCGCTCCAAGCTCTTGCGCCTCCGCCAGAAGGCAATGCCGATTCTTGGCGATAGCAAGGCGTTGCTGCGGCTGATGGAGGAATCTGTCACCACGTTTTTGCTCTTTGTTCGCCATGCTTTGCTCTTGAAGCAACTGGAAACACCGGCGGCACGTCGTTCTTTAGTAGAGGCGGCTCACCGTGCGGGCTTGATTGACCCCCTCCCTTTCGCGCAACTGATCGACCTGCGCGAGGGAAAACTCAGCCCCAAGTCTGTAGACTCAGTACAATTGTTCGAAGACTACTTAAAGCAGATACAAAGTCTGGTTGCGTCCGTTGACGCCCTGTAGAGGATACCCTTATGCGTTCAGCTCTGATTGTGATTGGCGTTTTATTGGTTGGCGCCCTGTTGATTGGCGGCAAGATGATAGGCAGTCGCAACGATCTTGTTGTGAAGCGGGAAGCCATCGAAGGCTCCTGGGCACAAGTGGACGTAGCCCTGCAGCGCCGAGCCGACCTCATCCCGAATCTTGTTTCAACTGTTAAGGGATTCGCCACCCAGGAGAAGGAGGTGTTTACCAACATCGCCAACGCCCGTGCTGCCCTCGGTGGCGCCCGCACTCCTGGTGAAAAAATCACCGCCAACGGCCAGCTCGATAGCGCCCTTGCACGTCTGCTTGTCGTAGTAGAAAATTATCCACAGCTGAAGTCCAACGAAAACTTCATGCGTCTGCAGGACGAACTTGCCGGCACGGAAAACCGCATTGCCGTCGAACGTCGAAAATACAACGAAGTGGTGCAGGACTACAACACCACTCGGGAACTTTTTCCCACCAATATCGCTGCGTCGCTTTTTGGCTTCCAGCGCAACGATGCTTACTTCAAAACCGATCCCGGGGCCCGCACTGCTCCCAAGGTCGACTTTTCCAAATAGAGGGATTCTTACATGCAAACTTTCGGCAATTATATTAACGGCGAATGGGTCACCACTGGGGGCACCTTCGAAGTCCGCAATCCTGCCAACACCGATGAAGTAGTCGGCCTCTTCGTCAAAGCTTCCGCAGCAGATGTCGACGCCGCAGCTCAGGCTGCTGCCGACGCCTTCCCCAAGTGGGCTGGCATGACCGGGCCCGCTCGCGCCAACATTCTCTTCAAGGCTGCCGAGATCCTCGATAGCCGCTTTGAATCGATCGCTGCCGACATGACCCGCGAAGAAGGCAAGACCTTCCCTGAAGCCAAGGGCGAAGTACGTCGCACGATCAACATCCTGAAGTATTTTGCCGGCGAAGGCTCACGCACCGGTGGCCATCTTGTTCCTAGCGAGCGCGACCGCGTTCACATGTTTGCCATCCGCAAGCCCATTGGTGTGGTCGGCCTGATCACCCCCTGGAACTTCCCCAGCGCCATCCCCTGCTGGAAGCTCGCCCCGGCCCTGATCTGCGGCAATACCGTTATCATCAAGCCCGCCAGCGTCGCTCCTCTCTCCGCCTGGCGCATCATCGAAGCCCTGCATGAAGCCGGCATCCCCAAGGGTGTTGTCAACTTTGTAGCTGGCTCCGGTGGCACCATCGGAAAGGCCCTGATTGAAGCCAAACCCGTCAAAGCCATCTCGTTTACAGGGTCCGAAACCATCGGCAAGTGGGTTCACACCGAAGCCTCCAAGCGCATGCTCCGCATTCAGCTTGAGATTGGTGGCAAGAATCCCACTATCGTTTTGAACGATGCAGACTTCAATGCTGCTGTCGAAAACGTAGTCAATGCCGCCTTCTTCTCCACTGGCCAGAAGTGCACTGCCACCTCACGCGCCATCGTTGAAGACGGCATCTATGACAAGTTCGTAGCCGCCGTGGTTGAGCGCACCAAAAAGCTGAAGGTTGGCAACGGCATGGAAGCCGGCATCGATATCGGCCCTGCCGTAGACGAAGCCGCCCTCAACACGATTCTCGAATACATCGAGATCGGCAAGAAAGAAGTTGGCGCACCCCTGGTTGGCGGCAACCGCCTCACCGGCGGCGCTTACGACAAGGGCTATTACGTCGAACCCACCGTCTTCGCTGATGTGCCCGAAGACGCCCGCATTGCCAAAGAAGAAATCTTTGGCCCCGTGCTCACCATCCACCGCGCCAAATCTTTTGAGGACGCCATGCGTATGGCCAACGCCACCGTATTTGGCCTCTCGGCCAGCGTTCAAACCACCAACCTTTCACGCGTCTTCGAGTTCATCTATGGTGCCGAGGCAGGCCTCTTAACGGTCAACTTGCCTTCGGCCGGCGTCGAATATCAGCTCCCCTTCGGCGGCACCAAGGATTCGTCCTTCGGGCCTAAAGAACAGGGCCCCGCTGCGTTTGACTTCTACAGCGACTACAAGACCATCTACCTCAAGTACTAAAACAACCACGGAAAGCACTCGATGAAACTAGGACAAATCAAAAGCAACGGCTCTGTTGTCGCTGCAATCTTTGTAGACACGACCCACGCCCGGCCGATCCCCGACTACTCCATGTACGATCTGGTGAAGCGCGCCGATGTGGAGGGCACAGACTTGGCAACTCTTGCTGGCCGCCTTGCCAGCACGCACCTCGAAGAGGTCACGCCGCTGATCCCGATCGCCCCGCGCGAAGTCTGGGGCGCAGGCTGCACCTATGAAATCAGCTCGAGCTTTCGCGATGCCGAACACGGCACCCGCGAAGGTTTCTATCGCGCTGTATTTGAAGGCGGCCGTCCCGAGCTCTTCTTCAAGGGCACATCCCGTATCGCAGTTGGCCCCGGTCAGCCCATCGGCATTCGTGAAGACTCCAAGTTCACGGCACCTGAGCCGGAACTCGCCGTCCTGATCGGATCTAAAGGCCAGATCTTTGGCTATACCGTCTCAAACGACGTCTCGGCCTGGGATATCGAAAAAGAGAACCCTCTTTATCTGCCGCAGTCCAAGACCTTCACCGGCTGCGCCTCACTCGGGCCCGTCTTTGTGACACCCGATGAGATCGGCAATGTCTACAACCTCGAGATGACCTGCAAGATCACTCGCGGCGACAAGACCACCTTTGAGGGCAGCACCAACACCTCAAAGCTCGGTCGCAAAATCGAAGACATTATCGGTTACCTGCTGCGCTCCAATCAGGTTCCCTGCGGTACCGTGCTTCAGACTGGCACCGGCATTATCGTCACGCAGGAAAGCGCTCTTGAGCCTGGTGATGTGGTCACGATCAGCGTGCCGCAAATCGGTACGCTATCTAACCCTGCTGCCATCGTCTAATATCGGGGCGAGGTAGCGCTCCAGTACACACTTCAACTCAACCACAGCCCGGCGTTTCGACGCCGGGCTTCCCTTTGTAAGCAGTGGCAGAAGGCCATTAAAAATACCCATTGATACTTCCACGGCGACCTGCATTTCTTTCGGGTTTGCCTTCGGGCATCTCATCGTGAAGAGCTCGGCCAGGCGCCTGGCAAAGGCCTGCTTTAACACTTCAACGTTGCCTGGCATGACACCAGCGGAAAGCAGTGTCTCAAAGGCGGGTGCATCCCGGTGGAAGGCGAGGAAAGGGTCAACCACCAGATCGATAAAGAGACCAAGCTCCACTTTCTCAATCCCCTCGGTCAAGACCTTCGCGTGGACTGCCTCAAAATTTGCAGCATAACGGCTAGCCAGCGCCTCTGCCATCGCCGCCTTGTGCGGGAAGAATTGATAGAGGCTTCCCGGGGAGACCCCAGCCCTCGCCGCAATGAGGTTCGTTGTTGCCCGGTCGTATCCAAGCTCGGCGAATACAAGCGCCGCCGCTTCAAGCAGGCTCTCCATCCGCTCCATACCGCGCTGCTGGCGCTTTCGTTCCAAGTGGTGCTCCTTGACAAATGCGAGCAATTGCTCGCATTATAGAAATACGAGCAGATGCTCGCAAATACTATTATGCCAATTGCATTTGTTACCGGCGCAACCGGATTATTGGGAAACAATCTGGTCCGCCTCCTGCTTACAGAAGGGTGGACCGTGCGTGCCCTTGCCCGCTCCCGAGAAAAGGCTGAGCGGCAGTTTGACGGGCTTGAAGTCGAAGTGGTTGAAGGCGATCTTGGAAACGTGTCTGGCTTCGCCAAAGGGCTGGAAGGAGCGGATGTTCTGTTCCATACAGCTGCTTACTTCCGCGAGTCCTACCAGGGTGGCTCGCACTGGGGAGACCTCTATCGCATCAATGTTCAGGGCACCAGCGAGCTCTTAGAGGCGGCCTATCGGGCAGGGATTCGCAGAGCGATTCATACCAGCTCTGTAGCGATCCTCGATGGTGCGCCTGGGGCTCTTATCGATGAGACCATGCGGCGCCGCGAAGAAGATGCCGACGACTACTATCGCAGCAAGATCCAGGCAGATTCGGCAGTTGATAAGTTCCTGTCGAGCCACCCCGACTTCTGGGCTGCCTTTGTGCTGCCAGGCTGGATGCATGGCCCTGGCGACATCGGGCCCACCTCGGCAGGCCAAATGGTTTTGGATTTCCTGCACCGTCGCTTGCCGGGGATCGTACCGGGAAACTTCTCCTTTGTCGATGCCCGCGATGTGGCCCGGGCCCAGCTTCTCGCGCTTGAGAATGGCCGACGCGGAGAGCGCTATCTCGCCGCCGGACGCAACATGACTGTCGGGGAACTCTGCATAGCTCTTGAGAACCTAACCAAGGTGCCAGCACCCACTCGCAAATTGCCCTTTGCCATTCTTTATTTGGTGGGGGCGCTCGGTGAACTGCAAGCCCGGCTCACCGGTAAACCCGCACTTCTCAGCATGGACGGTGTAAAGCTGATGAAGCGCGAACAAGGCCGCACGAACTTCAATCACGCCAAGAGCATTGGTGAGTTGAAACTCAGGTTCCGTCCGGTCGAGGAAACCCTTCGCGATGAAGTGAAATGGTATTGCGACAACGGCTACTATTCGGCTATGCGATAAACTACGCGGGCAAGAGCCCATGTTTTTCCAACTGAGCATTCTATTGCTCGCGCAGTCCAATGATGTTTTCGAAATGTCGGTACGGCCGGTTTTGGTACGGTCGTGCATTGCCTGCCATGGCCCTGCGCAGCAGTCTTCTTCCTTGCGGCTCGATTCTCGTGAAGCAATGCTGAAGGGCGGGAATCGCGGCCCGGCGCTTGTGCCGGGCGACCCGAAGTCCAGCCTGCTTGCCAAATCCATACGTCATGAAGAGGCTGGGCTCAAAATGCCTGTCGGCGGGCAGCGGTTGAAGGATAACGAGATAGCTTCAATCGAGAAGTGGATCAGTGCAGGAGCACCCTGGCCCGCATCCGACGCAGCCAGGACTCCCATCAGCTCTGGCGATCCGCGCTACTATCCAAAGCTTCTGCGTGAGCACTGGGCTTTTCAGCCCGTGGTCAAGCCAAGAAAGAATATCGACCAGATCATCGTTGAAGCTCTTGAGAAAGTAAAGCTCAAGCCCTCTCAAGCTGCTGACCGTGCCACGCTCATTCGCCGCCTCAGTTATGTCCTGACAGGATTGCCGCCAACTCCACTTGAAGTCGATCTATTCGTTCGAGATCTCGCCCCCAACGCTTACGAGCGAGTGGTGGACCGACTCCTTGCCTCGCCACACTTTGGGGAACACTGGGCCCGCCACTGGATGGATGTGATGCGCTTTGCCGAAACCTTCGGCAACGATTGGAACTACGAAATCCTCGGCGCAACCCACTACCGCGACTATCTGATCCGGGCCTTCAATCAGGACATTCCCTACGATCAGCTCATTCGCGAACATATCGCTGGTGACCTCCTGGCCAAGCCTCGTCTGAACCTGGTTGACGGCCTGAATGAGTCAAAGATCGGCACCAGTTCTTTCCGCTTCGGTGAGCTTGGTCACGACGATTGCATCCGCTTTCGCCAGATCCGCACTGATGTTGTAGACAACCAGATCGACACGATGGGCAAGGCCTTTCAAGGCCTCACGATTGCCTGCGCGCGCTGTCACGATCACAAGCTGGATCCAATTCCCACTTCGGATTACTACGCGCTCTATGGCGTACTCACCAGTTCGCGGATGGTAACGCATACGGCGGATCTTCCTGATACCAATGCGGCAATCAAGCAAAGCCTGGCGGCAAAGAAGCCACTGATTCGAAGCGAGCTGGCAAAGCTTTGGATGGCCGAAACCAAAGCTCTCCCCGGGCTGCTTTTGGCCGCCGATCGTGCCTGGCGCAAACTTGCCCCTGCTCCAGAAGACGCCTCTCAACTGGAACGCTTGCAGACGCTGCTGGCTGCTCTTGAAACGCCCAAGCCCAAGCTGGAAAATCCGCTCTATCCCTGGATTCAGGCAGCACGCGCCAAAGACTTCAGATCAGAGTGGCAATCGCTTACCGATCAATTTTCAAAGGAATCCCTGGCCCGCACAGCCTTCAATCAGCAACACTTTCAGCCCTTCGGCGAATGGACCTCACAGAACGACCGCTCGCCCGACGGCGACTTCGCCGTTGCCGCCTCGGGGCCCAAAGCGATTAGCGGGATTTTCCCTGAAGGCATCTACAGTCACGTCTTATCAGAGCGCTTCAATGCAGCCCTGCGCTCCCCGCTGGTACCCAAGAACAAGAAGTTTGTCAGCATCCAGGTTATGGGTGGCAAGCTTGGTGCACGCCGGGCTGTCATCGACAACTGCATGCTGGGGGAAGACTACAAGATCCTCGATAGCGACACGCTCTCGTGGGTGAAGATCCCCAATCGAGAGGATCAGCCGGAGCTTCCCTTCTATCTGGAGCTTGTTACCAAGTCGGACAATACGCGCATCCCAGACCGGCCCGGCCACACCAAGGCCAGCCCCGAGCAACTTGCCGCACCGCAGTCCTATGTTGGGCTGGCCCGCGCTGTTCTTCACGACATCGACGAGTCGCCCAAAGACGAACTTAAGCACGCGGCTCTCCTCTTTTCGAGCACTGCCCCAACCTCACTTCCTGAACTTGCTGAACAGTATGCCAGCATTGCACGCAATGCCATCAGAGCATGGCAGGAAGGGCGTGCGACTGCTGAA
The DNA here is from genome assembly GCA_026394095.1 of Acidobacteriota bacterium. Classification (GTDB taxonomy): domain Bacteria; phylum Acidobacteriota; class Terriglobia; order Bryobacterales; family Bryobacteraceae; genus Bryobacter. The sequence goes on from JAPKYY010000015.1 coordinate 13,785, forward strand.
GATGCAGCATGGCTCAGTTGGCTTGTCGAGAGCAAGCTGCTGAGCAACAACGCAAGCTCGATTCGTGCCGCGATTGACTCCTATCGCGCCACCGAAGCGCAGATCGCTTCACCTCGCGTGATCCAGGGCCTTGCCGATCTTGACCCGGGTTACAACTTCCCCGTCCTGATCGGTGGCGATGCCGCCCGGCCGGGCAAGGTGACGCCTCGCGGTTTCCTGAGCTTGATCCAACCAGTCAAGACAGTTAGCGCCTTTGGGAGTGGAAGGCTGGAAGTGGCCGAAGCAATCGCAAGCCCCGAGAATCCTCTGACTGCCCGGGTAATGGCGAACCGCATCTGGCAGCACATGTTTGGGCGTGGCATCGTCACCACTGCCGACAACCTGGGAGTCTACGGCGAACGGCCTTCACATCCGGAGTTGCTCGATCTATTGGCCAGCAGTTTCGTGACTCAAGGATGGTCTATCAAGAAGCTGATCCGCGAGATCGCCCTTTCAAATACCTTCCAGCAGACAGGTAAGACTGTGCCAGAGGCAAGCCCGGTAGACCCGCTCAATCAATTGCTCTCGCACTACCCCGTGCATCGAATGGAGGCCGAATCGATTCGGGACTCCCTGCTTGCAATCTCCGGGCGCCTCGACCGTACCCTTTACGGGCCTAGTATCCAGCCTCGTCGCGATGAACCGAGCG
>JAPKYY010000054.1 GCA_026394095.1 Acidobacteriota bacterium
CCATTGCCTTGGCCTCGGGGCCATAGCCTTGATTTCGAAGCTCGCGCACTTCTTCAATCAGTCCCTTTTCGAACATCAGGCGAGACCGGCAATCAATTCGCTTCCGCAATTCCGCGCGAACCGGATTCAGGCCAAGTTTCAAAATGCGAAACCCTTCCAGTCGATTCCGTTGCTTTCTGTGAGCCATCACCAGTGGCTGCCGCTCGACGAGAATCACCTCAAGGGCACGAATCAATTTATTCACGTCATTTCCATGAATCCGTAACGCGCTGTCGGAATCCCAGCAAGTGAGGATTCTGTGGAGTGTGCCGGCGCGTCTGGCTTCCAGCCGGTTCAGGCGGTCGCGGATTTCATCCGATCGCTGCGGCCCTGGAAAGAGCCCTTCCAGTAGTGCTTTGAGGTAGAATCCCGCTCCACCGGTGACGATAGGTAATTTATGGCGGGTGGAAATGTCGCTCAGGACAGTCCGGCCGAGGCGAGAGTATTCTCCGGCAGTAAAAACCTGATCGGGGTTACGTACGTCAAAGAGAAAGTGAGGCAACGATTGTCTTTCAGCCAAACTTGGCTTGGCGGTACCAATATCCATGCCGCGATAGATCTGCAGCGAGTCGCAATTGACGATTTCGCCCGCGTATCTGGTTGCGAGATGGAGCGCCAAAGCGGACTTGCCGCTGGCAGTAGGGCCGACGATAACCAGGAGCGGAGATATACTGTTAGACAAATCGGGGAGCGCCTCCAGCGAAGGACCAGTTCAAAAATGCAGAAGTCAGTTCAGATAATTTTGGCATTGAGCCTAGTCGTATTTTCCAGTAATGCGGCTTTGGCTCAGCAGGCTGCGCCCAAACCAGCCAAGACCGATAAAGCCTCGGCATACTTTAACTATTCGATGGCGCACATCTTCGCTGATCTGGCCGCGTCATCCGGCAACAAAAGCGAATACCTGAACCCCGCCATTGATTATTACAAGAATGCGATCAAGGCAGACCCTTCAGCCGGCTTTATGAGCACTGAACTGAGCGATCTTTATGTGCAGGCTGGCCTCGGCAACCGCGCTGTAACGGAATCAGAAGCAGCACTAAAGGCAAACCCGAATGATTTGAGTGCGCGTCGTATTCTCGGCCGGATCTTTGCCCGCCTGATCGGAGACCCTCAGGCCAATCGCGTTCGTGAAGATATGGTGCGCAAGGCGATGGACCAGTACCAGAAGATTGCCGACCTGGAACCGAAAGATGTCGATGCCTGGGTAATGCTGGGGCGCCTGAGCAAAGTGGGCCAGGATAACGCGTCAAGCGAAAAGGCCTACAAGAAAGTATTGGAGCTCGACCCTGATAACGAAGACGCCCTGACTGGGCTTGCGATGGCAGCGGCAGAAGCCGGTGACGTCACCGGTGCAGCCGCAATGCTTGAGAAAGCCAGCCTGAAGAATCCCAACCCTCGTGCAATGGCTCAGCTAGCTGAAATGTACGAGCAGATGAAGGACTTCAAGAACGCAGCCAAGGCCTGGCAGAAAGCTCTGGATCTTAGCGGCGGCAATCCGGAAATCAAGCGCCAGCTGGCAAACAACCTCGTCATGAGCGACCAGCTCGATGAGGCGATTCGTGTTTATGAAGAACTCGTCGAAGACGAGCCCAAAGATTTGGGTAGTGTCTTGCGCCTCTCGCAGATCTACCGCCAGAAGAAGAATTTCGATAAGGCCCGGGACGATGCAAAGAAAGCCAAAGATCTCGATGCAACCAATCTCGACGTTCGCTTCAACGAGGTTGTATTGCTCGAGGCCGAAGGCAAGCCTCTTGATGCCATTGCCCTGATGAAGGAAATGCTCACCGCCACCTCCCGCAAGAGTTATCTGCCGCAGGAGAAGACGGCAAGAATTTCGCTACT
>JAPKYY010000491.1 GCA_026394095.1 Acidobacteriota bacterium
GGCCAAACTCACAGTTGGGGATGTCGACTTCGTGATTGTGCACCAGGCTAACCAGCGGATTATTCAGGCCCTCATCGATCGCAGCGGCATCGGGCAGGATCGCTGGATCTCCAACATCGGCGGCGTCGGCAATACGGTTGCTGCTTCGATCCCTCTCGCGCTTGCGCAGGGAATGGATCAGGGCGTCTTCCATCAGGGCCACCGCGTCCTCGTGCTCGGCTTTGGTGCCGGCCTTACCTGGGCTGGCTTCCTGATGCAGTGGTAGCCTACTCGATCTTGCCGCTATCGCCCGTGCGGTGATCGCTGATTTGAAATCGCAAAAACTCATGCACTGCAGCCAGAGCCTTCTTGTCTTTGGTCGTAATACGCACGCGTCCGCCACTGGCTAGTTCTTCAAAGCGATAGTCAAGCTCTTCCTTACGAAGCTTCATCACATCCGCACCCGGAACCTTTTGGCTGTGGATCAGCATTGGTGCCGAGAAGTCCCCACCGGCAAACATATGAGCTATATGTCCCAGGTGCTGGCGAATCTTGTCTCGATTGACTGTATCTGTCGCATCGTTTGCTTCCACCTCAACTGCCCCACCGTCAGCGAAAAGTCTGAAGTGATGGGTGGTCTTGTCATGAGGAAAGCCCATCACTTTATCGCCTTTCTGATCGACATCGTGATGGTGTTGGCCAGAGGCCAGCATCAGTGAAAAAAACAGATAAGAAATCAGCATCGCTTCTCTAGACGTATCACGTCGCGATATGATTCTGGCAACACATGGCAAAAGTGATTCTTTCCTGCTTGCTCCTGGTTGGCCTCGTCGCCAGCGCGCAAGAACCCAACACTGACGCGTTCTACAAGCTCGGCCCAGACTCTCTCCCTCAGGACGGTGTCCCTAAAGGCAAGGTGCTTGGCCCTTACGTGATCCCAAGCCAGGCCTATCCGGGCACTCAGCACACCTACTGGGTCTATGTGCCCGCGCAATACGATCCTGCCACTCCGGCCAGCCTGATGATCTTCCAGGACGGGCAAGCCTACATGAATCCTGAAGGCGACGTCCGCGCTCATAATGTTTTCGACAATCTGATTTACCGCCGGGAGATCCCGGTCATGATCGGCGTCTTCATCAATCCTGGCCGCACCCCTGAGCAGCCGGAACCTAACCCCAAAGAATGGGGTGACCGCACCACCAACCGTCCCACCGAGTACAACTCTCTCGACGACAGATACGCTCGCGTCATCGTCGACGAATTGATGCCTGTTCTGTACAAGGAATACAACATCTCCAAAGACCCGAACGACCACGGCATTGGTGGTGCCAGCTCTGGCGCAATCGCAGCCTTTACCGTTGCCTGGGAGCGACCCAATCACTTCCGCAAAGTCCTCAGCATCGTGGGCAGCTTCACCAATATCCGAGGCGGCCACATGTATTCAGAGATCGTGGCTAAGTCAGAGAAGAAGCCCATCCGCATCTTCATGCAGGACGGTCGCAACGACAACCGCGGCCAGCGTCGCGATGGCTATGACGAGAAGTGGGACTGGTTCGCGCAGAACGTCAAGCTCATGAAGGCGCTCACCGCCAAAGGTTACGACGTCAACTACTCCTGGGGCATCGGCAAGCACGGCCAGAAGCAGGGCGGGGCAATGGTGCCCGAGATGATGCGCTGGCTCTGGAGAGACGCACCCGTCTCCACCGACGTCAACGATAAAGTAGAACGCAGCTTCCGCGCGCACAAAACGAACTAGGCGAAAGCCGCCCGTACCTGGCCGAGGAAGGTCTTCACCACCACCTTGGGGTCGCCCGTTCCAAGGGCCTCGATCGGCATGAAGCCGCGATAGCCAATCTTGTCGACGATCTTGCGCAGCCGCGGCAAATCGATTTCTACCTTCTTTGTGCCGTACCAGACGTGCTCTTTCACCTGCCAGTTGCTCGCGTAGGGTAGTAGCTTTTCGATTTCTGCATAAGGGTCCCCCTGCCGCAGACTGCCCACGTCGAGGATCACGGTGAACCAGTCTGACTTCACTGCATCCACAAGCCGAATCGTCTCGGCCGCAGTCTTCAGGAAGTCATCGTGATGCTGCATCCCAAGCAGGATCCCCTTCTTGGCTGCATAAGCGGAGCAATCCTGAAATGCAGGTACCATCCATTCGAGCACTTGATCAAAGGTGTAGCCCTTTGGAACCGCCTTGCCAGAAAACACACGCACCATGTTGCCGCCAAGCTTCTCGGCAACATCCACCCAGTCCTTAACCAGGCGAATCTGCTCAGCACGCTCTGCTGCACTGGGCAAGGCAAAATCGTTACGCACTCCCGTGCCGCCAATCGTCACTCCGTTCATCCAGGCATGGCGTTTGATGCCGTAGATGAATTCATCGGTCGGAACCTTCGGATAGCCAGGGAAATAGTAGCCCGTCAGGTCGACTCCGTCCAGTTCGTTCTCGGCGCAGAAGTCGATCACTTCGGCCAGTTTCATCGAGCCATCCATCAGGGGCTTGTTGAAGGAATAAGCATTCAACGCCAGCTTCACATGGCTGCCGCGCTTTCGCTGTACAAGTGAGCCAGCCATCAGTGGGGTCGCCATCACCCCGGTCAATAAATCTCTGCGCTTCATGGTTGTATTCCTTCTTAACTCAAAATCTCGCGAATCACGCGGGCTGGATTCACACCCACCAGGCTCTCGTCGCGGCCCTCATAAGGGAATGTATTCTTCTGATAGTCAATACCGAGCAGATGCTGCACTGTGGCATGGATGTCGCTGTGGCCAACGCGATGCTCGGGCAACGCTGCATAACCAAGATCGTCGGTGGCGCCAAAATCATAACCCTGCTTCACGCCAGCACCCGCCATCCACATGCCAAAGCCATAGGGGTTGTGATCGCGGCCCGGGGTTGCCGTATTGGCTTCAATCGTAGGCAGCCGGCCAAATTCGCCAGACCACACCACTAGTGTGTCTTTCATCATCCCGCGCTGCTCAAGATCCATGAGCAGACCGGCCATGCCCTGATCGATGTACTGACACAAGCCAGGCAACTGGCCCTTGATGTTGCTGTGAGTATCCCAATTGCCGCCCCCGCCGCCGTAAATCTGCACGAAGCGCACGCCCGTCTCCACCAGCCGCCGGGCCATCAGGCAGAGCTTGCCAAAGCCGCCAGACACCGGCGCATCCACTCCATAGAGCTTCTTCGTTGCCTCAGATTCGTTGCTCAAATCTGCCACACCTGTTGCTGCCAGCTGCATCTTCGCAGCCAATTCATAATTCGAGATCCGCGCCTCAAGATCCTGATCCAGCGGCCTGTCGGTCATCTGCTCGCGATTCAACTTCTGGATTGCCGCGATCAGCTTGCTCTGCTTGTCTTCGCTCATCGAATCGGGCCGCTTGATGTTGTAGATCGGCGCCTTGGCATCGGCTCGCATCGCGGTGCCACTATAGACAGGCGGCAGCCAGGCAGAGTTGTGCGCACGGGCCCCTATGCTCGCTCCCTCGCCAAGTGCAATGTAAGCCGGTAAATTCTGATTCTCGGTGCCAAGCGCGTAGCTCACCCAGCTCCCGATTGCCGGAAAGCCCGTAAACCCGCGCCCCGTCACAAAGGTGAATTGCGCGGTTGAGTGATCGATTCGGTCTGTCTGCATGGACCGCACAAAGGTCACCTGATCGACAACCTTCTGGAAGTGCGGCAGCAGATTCGAGATCTCCCGCCCGCTCTTGCCACAGCGTGTAAAGTCCCATGGGCTAGCCATGATTTGTTGCGACCCATTGAGCGCACGTCCTTTGATCTCGAAGGGCGCAGGCTTGCCATCGTGTTTGCGCAACAGCGGCTTGGGGTCAAACATATCGATGGTGCTCGGGCCGCCACCGATATAGATGAAGATCACGTTCTTTGCCTTGGCAGGAAAGTGTGGCTTGCGAGCGGCCAGCCCAGCGCCACTGGCGATCATTGAATTCAGTGCCAGGCCACCAAAGCCCAGGGCCACTTCTTTTAACGCTTCACGTCTGGATCGAAACATAGTGCTGAGTTCTTTCTCTTTAGTAGCTGTACAGAAAATCATTCGCCCCAAACAGAGCCTGCACAAAGAATCGCAAGCCTTCCTTCGGGTCTTCACTGGCGGCAATCAATTCCCGGGCCACCTTCAATTCGCCTTCGCGGCCTTCTCTCGAATAGGCGGCAAGAAAAGACCGCCGAATCGCTTCTTCGATCACCCCGCCACTCTGCTCCAGCAATTGTGAGGCAAAGGCTCGAGAGACCTTTTCGATGAAGGGGCTGTTGAGAAGCGCAAGCGATTGCGTAGGCAGCGCAGACCGGAAGCGCTGCGTCTCATGATCGGTATTCATGGTGGGGGCGTCAAAAGCATGCAGGAAAGCTACCGGCCTGGTGCGCGATTGTTTCAGGTAAAGGCTGCGGCGGCGCGCATTGCCTTTCTCATCGTCCTCAAGCCATTGTCCATCTGCCCCGCGCTTGAGCGGCTCTGGCTTGCCATACATCTTGTTGTCTAGCAGCCCGCTCACGGCCAGCATGGAGTCACGAATAGTTTCGGCCTCTACACGCAAGGGGGCTTTACGCCACAGCAGGTGGTTGGACGGGTCGAGCTTCAGCGCCTCTGTCTTCTCTGCAGAATCCTGGCGATACACCTGCGACATCACAATCTCTTTGGTTAGCCACTTCAGGTCCCAGTTGTGTTCTTGAAAACTCACTGCCAGGTAGTCGAGCAAGTCCGGGTGAGTTGGCTTCTCGCCCTGCATGCCAAAGTCATCGACACTGCGTACAATCCCCTCGCCAAAGTGGAATT
>JAPKYY010000430.1 GCA_026394095.1 Acidobacteriota bacterium
ACTTCTCCGTCTGCAAAATAGACACCGAGTACAGTGGCATCAATTCTGGTGGGAGCCACCAGACCACCAGCAAAGAGTGTTTCAGTCGGAGTAATCTTCATAGAACGGGCGGAAAGCCCACCCGTTGAGTTGCGCCATACGTAGTCGAAGTAGCGGCCATTTGCGAACTGGAATCGTAGTGTACCTGACACCGACAAAATCCCGCCGCCAGTCAGATCTCGAACTTCAATCGATCCTCCTTTGACCGAGACGCGGCCAACGTGCGCCTCGCCGCTGATGGCGAGGTTGCAGTTCTTGCTGGCAGGTGGCCGAATGGCCATTGGTGCACGCGATTCATCTGGGACGCGAGGCCCGAATTGACCTGAGATTGGAAGTACAAATAGAAGTGCCTGGACGAGCATGTACCCTATAGGATAAGAACTAAACATGAAGATTGCACTAATTTTGATCCTTAGCTCGTCCATAGTGTTTCCGCAGGGAAAGTCTCAGAAGGCACATGTACACGGGGCGGCACAAATCAGCATTGCCATGGAAGGGCTAAAGGGTGAAGTCGAGTTTGAGGCTCCAGCCGATGGCGTCATCGGATTTGAGTCTGAAGCCAAAACGCCTGCTCAGAAAAAGCTGGTTCAGGATGCAATTACGACGCTCAAGAGCCGGGGCGGGGAACTCGTAATCTTCCCTGCGGCCTCTGCCTGCAAGCTCACACCTAAAGAAGTAGAAGTGCACCGTGAAGGCCCACAACATGCCGAGGTGCATGCTCATTATGATTTGATCTGCAGCAAACCAATCAGCGGCGAGATCAAATTTGGTGTCACCAGATTGTTTCCAAAGACGCGTGAAGTCAGCGTAACCTTCGTCTCAGATCAGTCGCAGAAGAGCGCCAAAATCGTTGGCGATGCTGGCGCCCTCAAGCCCTAGGGCTTTACTGGTTTGGGAAAGGTAAAGGGATAGGTGTTCGGCACCACGCTCACCTCAGTTGTGAAGGTGTGTGGGTGCTTGGCACCTGAGTCGTAAATCAGTTCGACAAAGAACGCGGTGTAGCCGGTGGCGGGTTTGGGGAGTCTTGCCGTGTACTTGCCATTCACCAGTGCGACTGTCTCTGACTTCCAGGTGGCTTTGGTTTCTGTGAGCCGGAAGTCACGTGCCTTGGGATTGGTTACCTGCCACACCTTAATCGCTTTTGGAGCCTGTGGTGCTTTCACTTCAATCGAACTGTCAGACTTGTTGATCTTCCAGGTGAAGTTGGGGCGAGGACGGTTGTTTGCTACCGAATCCATGAAGGCGACCAGGCTCTGTGTGACCCCAATGGGCTCAAGGTTGTGCCGTGTGTTCGGCATGTAGCGGATATGCTTTTCACCCTGCAGTTTGTTGTAGTAAAACTGCGAACTGTCCGGCAGAAAGAAGTCATCGCCTGCGGAGTTGATAATCAACTTTGGCATCGTCAGCCGGTCGCGGTATTCGTAAGGTTCTTCGATCTTCATCAGGTTCTTGAACTGCTTGGTTCCAAGCCAGCCCATGATGTTCATGTCGGTGTAATCCTTGATCGCCGGCGCCCAGAAGCCATAGGCGCGGTAGTGGTGAATGAAGCTGGGCACCATGTTCAGCAGGTCGATCACCATGGGGGCAATCGCAATCACTCGTTTATCAACAGCTCCAATAGTCCAGGTAGTCCAGCCACGCTTGGAGGCGCCACCTACAATGAAGCGATCGATATTCAACTCGCCGCCTTCTTTGGTTTTAAGGAAGGCTGTTACCGTATCCATGGCCCGCACGCCGGCTTTGGTCATCGGCAGGCGCAGCGGCCACTGATCGTCACCACCGCGCAGGTATTTGTCCCAGGTATAGGCAATGATGCCGTCTTCGCTGCGGGTCTTGGTTTCACCGGCAAACAGAAGGGGTTCGCTCGGGATCTGACGTAGCTCTGCCGCAATCATGCCGCTGTCTTTGGCAATCGCGATCATGAGCGGTGAGGGGTTAGGCTTGCCCCCGCGATTGTTGCCCCCATCCACCCAAAGCAGGGCGATGCCGGGCTTGGCATTAGCGGGCTTATAAATGTTGATGAAGTGCTTCCATTCCGGCTTGTCTACTTCTTTGGCTGAGCGCCAGGTCTGACTGGTCATCTCGATCGAAGAAACAGAAACGCCGCTGACATTTGTTGTGCCAACGGCGTTCCATTTAAAGCTCGGATCTGGAGTCTTGACGTAGCGGTCGAGCGCGGTTTCACCGGCTATGCCGCTTACGGCAAGAACGAAAACACTACAAAGTAGCTGGGTTTGGAGCCTCAGGGTTGAGGCCGAGGTCGCGAATGGCTTGTGCGGCAGCATGAGCATCCATTTTACCGTCACGAGCCAGCTTGGAGAGTGCTGCGGCAACAATTGATTCTGCATCCGTTTCAAAGAAGCGCCGCAGATATTGCCGATTTTCGGATCGCCCAAAGCCATCGGTTCCCAGTGCGGTGAGACGGCCACCGAGCCAGGGAGCAAGTTGGTCAGAGAGCAGCTTCAGGTATTCACTGGAAGCAATGATCGGGCCATTGGATCCGTCGAGAGCTTCTACCACGATCGGGCGGCGAGGAGTTTCTGTGGGGTGCAGGCGGTTCCAGCGTTCCACTTCAACCGCGTTGCGGCGCAGGTTCACATAGCTGGTGACAGACCAGGCGTCGGCAGCAATGTTGTACTTCTCAGCCAGAATGTCCTGGGCGCGAAGCACTTCGTTCAACATCGGGCCTGAACCCCAGAGCTGGATCGATGCTTCACCAAGCGTAGACTTGCGCAGTTTGTAGATACCACGACGGATTCCGTTTTCGAGATCGGGAATGTCCGTAGGCATGGCTGGCTGCGGGTAATTTTCGTTGTAGCAGGTGATGTAGTAGAAAATGTTCTCGCGGTTTTCATACATACGGCGGATGCCGTCCTGAATGATCACAGCCATTTCATAGGCAAAGGCAGGATCGTAGCACTGGCAGGTGGGCACAACGCTAAACAGCACATGTGTGTGGCCATCCTGGTGTTGCAGGCCTTCCCCGTTGAGTGTGGTGCGGCCAGCGGTACCGCCCATCATGAAGCCCTTGCCGCGGGAATCAGCGAAAGCCCAAACCTGATCGCCCACACGCTGGAACCCGAACATCGAATAGTAGATGTAGAAGGGAATCATCGGCGTGTTGAGGTTGGCATAGGCCGTACCTGCGGCCGTAAAGCTGGCCATCGAGCCTGCTTCGGTGATGCCTTCTTCCAGAATCTGGCCGTCACGCGATTCCTTGTAGTACAGCAGCATGTCGCCATCCACCGGCTTGTAAAGCTGGCCCTGGCTTGCATAAATACCGACTTCACGGAATAGCGATTCCATACCGAAGGTGCGAGCTTCGTCAGGCACGATCGGCACTACAAACTTGCTCAGGGATTTTTCTTTGAGCAGGTTCTTGAGGATACCCACAAATACTGCCGTCGTCGAAGCCGGACGCCCACCGGAGCCCTTCAGCGATTCGGCGAAAACACTAATCTCTGGTGCAGCAAGAGACCAGTTCCCTTCGTTTCGTGCCGGGATCGGGCCGCCCATTGCGGCACGCCGCTTCTGGATGTACTGAGCTTCTGGCGAGCTCTCTTCCGGTTTGTAGAAGCTGGCGGTCATTGCAGCTTCTGCCGGCACCGGGATGCTGAAGCGCTTGCGAACATATTCCAGTTCGCTCTCATTCAACTTCTTCGCGTTATGAGCAATGTTCTTGCCTTCACCCGCTTCTCCCATGCCATAGCCCTTGATGGTCTTCATCAGGATTACAGTTGGGCCGCCACGGTGATCGTAGGCACGCTTGAGAGCGTTGTAGACCTTGATTGGGTCATGGCCGCCACGCTTGAGGTTCTTGATATCCTCATCGCTCATATCGGCAACCAGTTCGGCCAGTTCCGGATACTTGCCGAAGAACTCGCTTCGTGCGTATGCCGGGCCCTTAACCTTGAAGTTCTGATATTCGCCGTCGACACACTCAGCCATACGTTTGATCAACAGGCCGGATTTATCCTTGGCAAAGAGTCGATCCCAGTTGGAACCCCAAAGGCACTTGATCGTATTCCAGCCAGCGCCACGGAAGGCACCCTCCAGTTCCTGAATGATCGAACCATTCCCGCGCACCGGGCCATCAAGGCGCTGCAGATTGCAATTGATGATGAAGATCAGGTTGTCGAGCTTTTCGCGAGAGGCAAGTGTCAGCGCGCCGAGCGATTCTGGCTCGTCGCTCTCGCCGTCTCCGCCGATCATGATTACCTTGCGGTCGGTAACGGGGATCATGCCCCGGTTCTCGAGGTAACGCAGGAAGCGGGCGTGATAGATCGAATTGATCGGGCCAAGGCCCATCGAGACGGTGGGGAATTGCCAGAAGTCCGGCATCAGCCAGGGGTGCGGGTAGCTGGAAAGGCCAGCCTGGTCCCGTAGTTCATGACGGAAGTTGATCAGGTGCTGATCGTTGAGGCGGCCTTCCAGATAAGCGCGTGCATAGACGCCGGGAGAGGCGTGGCCCTGATAGTAGACAAAATCGCCTGCCTGGGTTGAGCCGTCTGCTGCCTGAATCGAACCACGGAAGAAGTGATTGAATCCAACTTCAGAAATGGTTGCCAGCGAGGCAAAGGTGGAGATGTGTCCGCCAATGTTGTCGTCATACTTGTTGGCGCGAGCCACCATGGCCATCGCATTCCAACGCACAAAGGCCTTGATGCGACGCTCGATCTCGAGATCACCCGGGTAGGGTACTTCCTCCCAGGCTGGCACTGTGTTGATGTACGGCGTGTTCAACCTCATCGGCGCAGTCACGCCTAATTGTGCCGCTCTGGTCATCAGCTGCTGCAGCAGTTCGCTGGCTCGCTCGGGACCTGTAATGTCGACGACCTGGTCGAGGGCTTCCAGCCACTCAGACGTTTCTTGTGCGTGAACGTCGACTTGAATCTCTGGCTTCGTGGTAATCATTGCTAAAGGGAATCTATTCTTTAATTTAGCTTGTTGGAGGTTGCGATGGGGAAACGAAGTCTCACCGGACGATGGATTCTTTCGATAGCGTTCATCGCCAACGCTTGGGTAAGCCTCGCTCACGAGGACAATGGCAACCGGGAAGAATGGCAAATCTGGAGCCCCCGGCTCGAGCAGAAACCCGCTGGAATCAAGCTTCCCGACGGTAGTTTGATCCTGACAGCGGCGGCGAGTCCGGCTGCATTTGGCGGCTGGGTAAAGTCGGTAAAAGGCATTCAGCCGGGTCTCTGGTTTCGCTTCGAAGCCGAATATCAGGTGGAAGGACTTCGCCGCCCTCACAATCAGGTTTTGGTTCGTCTGCAGTGGAAAGACTCAAAGTGGGATCCGGTTGGAGACCCTGAATACGCCTGGCGCGAAGAAAAATCTGGCCCCTGGACAAGAGTTTGGGAAGAGGTTCAGGCTCCGGCCAATGCCAAGTTTGCCGAATTGCAGCTGTGGCTTTACGATGCCGGGCAAGGCGCGGTTGTGTTTCGCAATCCGGCACTTGAGCTAACCGATGCCCCACCGTCTCGTCCGGTTCGCCTGTCGAGCCTGAATTTTCGTCCCAGCGGGGCCGAAGGTGGCGAGGCAAATGTTCGCAATCTGGCCGCTATGGCCCGCTCGCAGATCACCAGGCCGGTAGACCTGATGGTTTTCGGTGAGGGCGTAACTGTTGTCGGCTCTGTCAAAAAATATGCCGAAGTGGCTGAGGCGGCCAACGGATACACAGCCAGGATTTTGGGTGAGCTGGCTCGCGAAAAGAAAAGCTACATCGTTGCAGGCATCTACGAGAAGGAAGGAGACTTCCTCTACAACACCGCCATTCTGCTCGACCGGGAAGGGAAGCTGGCCGGCAAGTATCGAAAAGTGATGTTGCCGCGCGAAGAGATCGAGCGTGGCTTGTCCCCCGGCGACAAAATGATGGTCTTCGATACCGACTTCGGCAAATTGGGAATCATGGTTTGCTACGACGTCTTTTTTGCCGAACCTTCGAAATTGCTAGCCATGCAAGGTGCAGAAGTTGTTGCGATGCCGATCTGGGGTGGCAACGAATGGCTGGCCAAGGCCCGGAGTATTGAAGGCCGCTTCACGCTGGTTGCCAGCGGCTACGATCATCCAACCTACGTCCAGGATCCGATGGGAGAACGCTTGAGTGAAGCAAAAACCAACGGCAGTGCCGCCTATGCAGAGGTCGATCTCAACCACAGCCACCGCGAAAAGTTTCTTGGCGACATGAAAGCTCGAAGGATGCGCGAAACTCGTCTCGATCTGTCGATCAACCCACAGAAACCCTAGTGTTTGTGTTGCCCTGCCAGTTCAGCAATTAGAGCTTCAACCCGGCGCGCAATGTCGGTTCGGGCGATTGCATAGTCTGCACTGGGAGCAGGCACGCCATTCCACTGCTGTCGCGTGACGGTAGGAAGGCCGGCAGGTACTTCGACTCCAAAGGTGATTACCTGCTCAGCATTGGCAAGATCGGAAGCGGCGATCAGTTTGGGAATCCCAATCGGCTCGGGTAATCCATCTGCCTTTAGCCCTGCCAACACCTTCGCGCCGAATGCCGGATCAGGATCCGTTCCCCGACTGCTGGCCCGCTGCGTCAGACCTCGTTCTGCCGCCAATTTGTTGAAGTAGCTTGCTGCAATAACACTCCTTGCTGCACCGTGTTCGCAAACGAATACGATGGAGGCGGCTTGTGCTTTTGCCTGCTGTGCGTCCAGCGCTGCGCGAAGGCCTTTAGCCAGCGTGATTGCATTGCCTTTCCCCCAGTAGTGAAGAAAAACATACTGAGGATCTTCGTGGGTCATGTGGTTGTGGATCGCCACAACATTTATGTTTGCCGCGCGCAGGGCCTTAAGCACAGGAAGAATCTCATCTGCCGTCATGGCAAAATCCCCATCTACCAGCGCAGATTCTTCCGATCCGGCAAAAGCTGCCCACGTATTGACCCCCATCTGATTCCCCACGGTCTTGCCGTGCATGGTTGCCTTGCGGCCAATGAGAGCCTTATACATTCCTGCATTTACCTGCCCCTTAACCCCAAGGATCTTGTCAATGGCATCAGCCGGGATGGAACTGGCATCTGGAATCGCTACTCCCGCAAATCTCGACGCCGGCTGGGGATTCGCACTTCGAATCTCCTTCACTTTATCGATCGCTTTGCGA
>JAPKYY010000466.1 GCA_026394095.1 Acidobacteriota bacterium
AGCAACCGCATATGCCATTGATCGATGGCCTCCAGTTGCGCCAGCTTGCTCTCGCTCTTTCCGTGGTGCGAAAGGTTGTGATAACCATCGGTAATATTCACACCCTCGATATCAATCGCTGGCGACGCCGTACTGTCGAGAAAAAGCGTAATCAAACGGGTAGAATCCGTCTCAAACGCCAGGCGTGCCATGTCGTACATCAATCGAACCTTGGCCATGTAAGCGCGGTTACTATCGGGATCGGTAGGTGAAGCCTGTGGCGCTTTGGGCTTCGGCTTGCGCTCCCACGCCCGGGCCAGCACCAATCTCCGCTCCAGCTCCCGCACTCCAGTAACGTATTGATCCAGGCGCTCTCGATCTCTGGGCCCAAGCTGCCGATTCAGCCCGCCAGCATGATCGGCAACCGAATCCATGATGCTCTCGCCCAGCTTCAACTTCGCAATCTGACTCTCAATCTCTGCCTCAGTACCTTGAAGGAAGAGCCGCTTATAGATAGAAGCCGCACTGTCTTCGCAAGGAATCATCACTCCAGAACCAGTCCATGTCAGGCTCCGAGGCCCTCGATTCACATTCACGCCCAGCGTCAGCGAAGGAAAGCGTGTGTGCACGCCAACCTGATCCGCCATGTACTGGTCAAGCGAAATGGAATTGCGAAATCCACCATTGGCCGGGTGTGGCGCAGCCGTCAGAAAGCACACTTCAGAGGAATGGCTGCCATCTACATCCGGGTGCGACACTCCGCTAAACACGGTGAAGTCCTTGCGGTACTCATCGAGCAGTTTGAGATAAGGCGATGCCGCGTAATCCTTGCCAGAAGTCTCCGGGAAAAACCGGTTCGGCAGAACTCCGAGGTTGTTACAAATAGCCAACATGCGTCGCGGCGGTGCCATCTTCGTCTCCGCCGCAAACGCCTTCTGCATGACTTCAAGCAAGGGCAATCCAATGGCAACGCCAGCGCCTCGCAACAGGGCGCGACGAGGAAGTTCTTGACGAAGGCTGGTGTTCATAATGAATCCTCTACTTGCTACTGAAGAGCTTACTCTGAATGACTTGATGAATCAGTGTGCGCACACCAAAACGGTCTTTGGCTGAGGCATCGAGAATCCGCTCCACCTCTGCCCGGTCAGCAAAGCCAACCGGCGCACCCGTGGAATAGGCGATGAATTGCTGCACCAGGTTGCGGGCAATCTGCCGCTCGTCCTTGAGCAGAAGCTGCTTGAACTCGACGACATCCTGAAACTTCTCTCCCGTCGCAATTTGCCCGCTTGCATCCACAGGTCGAGAGAGACGAAACGTAAAAGCATGACCATTCTTGCCGAGTCCTTGTACGGGTTCGCCCTCTCCTATCGATCGATACCGTGTACGCCACTTCCCCAAAACATCAAAGCTCTCCAGAGCAAAGCCGGGCGGATCAATTTTGCGATGACACGATGCACAACTAGCGTTGGACCGATGCTTGTCGAGTTGCTCACGAATCGTTGTTGCCCCGCGAGTGTCAGGCTCAACTGCCGGTGTGCCAGGTGGTGGCGGAGGAGGAGGGTCACCCAAAATCCGCTCCATGATCCACACCCCGCGCAGCACAGGCGAAGTCGTAGTTCCATTCGCTGTCACCTTCAACACGCTGGCCTGAGTCAACAATCCGCCGCGCTTTGAATTGGCTGGTAACTCGACATAACGCATCGCAGAA
>JAPKYY010000584.1 GCA_026394095.1 Acidobacteriota bacterium
ATCTACACAGCTTCTTCATCCGACGCTGGCCTCACTTGGTCCAAACCCAATCTGGTCAATCGTGACAACTGGAAGATCAAGGGCTGCCCCCACGTTGGCCCCAGCCTAGCAACCGTCGGCGACAAGCTCTTTGTCGTCTGGTTCAGTGAAGCTGGTGGCACGCCAGGCATCTTCTTTTCTTCCTCCACCAACGGTACCGATTTCGCGCCCAAGCGTTCTTTCTCTGAAGGAACCGTAGATCCAACACACCCCACCATCTCTGCCTATGAGAATCGTCTCGCAGTGGCCTTCCAGGCACGCGACGCCAAAGACAAAGACTCCTGGGGCAAGATGAACATCTACTATCGCGAGCTTCAGTCTAATGGGACCCTTACTCCGCTGCTTAAGGCCGGTATCCCAAAAGAGGGCGCAGTCACTTATCCCACAATTGCCCTTGGAATGTCCGGCCGCACCTTCCTCGGCTGGACAGAAACCCGCCCCGAGAAAGGGCCACAGGCTCTCCTGCTGCGAGGCCGGCTCAGCAACCGTTAGGCTGTCTTGGAGGCAACCTTCTGTGGCACTGCGGGTTGCGACTCTTCAAGATCGTGAATGGCTTCCTTCGTCAGACGGAAGCCATCTTCGTGGTAATCCTCGTCAGCATTCACATCCCATAGATTGAAGTCGCCCAATTTCATGATGTTGCGCGCAGCCAGAATGCCGGTAAGCATCGAGTGGTCCTGGTTGTTGTACCGGTGCATCCCGTTACGGCCCACACATTGCAGGTTTGGCACTTCTTCCTTTAAGAAGCGCCGCACCGCCGCCACTGCCTCTCCATAAGCATCGTCATACACCGGATAGGCCTTCGGCTCCCGGATCACTGTGCCGTCCATTACCTCGGACGCTTTGGCCAGTCCCAGAATTTCCAGTTCCTTGCCAGCCAGGGCCAGCAAATCCGCATTGCTGGCATTCCAGAGATCATCTCCTTCGAAGACGAAGTATTCAAGACCCAGGCAAGTCAGCTCCGGGTCGGGCACCATCTCCGGGCTCCAGTTTTTGAAATTTTGGATTCTCCCCACCCTGACTTCCTCATCGTGGACATAGATCCAGTTGTCAGGAAACGGATTTCCCATCTTCAAAATCACAGCCACAGTGATGAAATCCCGATACCGCAATTTCTCAACCACATTCAAATAATCAGGGGCCTTGGGTTCGAGGCACCGCACCAGCGTGCGCATGGGCATCGTTGTGATGAATTGCTCTGCCGTCCAGGTCTTATCACCCGACACAACACCCCTCACCCCGCCACGGCTCCACAAAATCTTCTCAACCTTCTGCCCATAATGTACGTTCCCCACCAACTGAGCCGTCTTCTCC
The DNA here is from genome assembly GCA_026394095.1 of Acidobacteriota bacterium. GTDB lineage: Bacteria > Acidobacteriota > Terriglobia > Bryobacterales > Bryobacteraceae > Bryobacter. Next base: position 1,354 of record JAPKYY010000584.1, read on the forward strand.
CACATCATTCCGGGGCCAAGCCGAGGGTATAGAAACTCATCGATGAGGGTCTTCAACTGAGGCCCGGCAAAGCCCGGGATAAACTTTGCCAGAGTCGTTTTGACCAGCGAGATGATCGAGAGCCCGCGAATTCGCTGTGCAGCCCATTCAGCCGCAATCTCCGAGCAAGGCATCCCCCAAACTTTCTCTGTGTAGGTCTTGAAAAACCGCTGGTAGAGCCGTACCCCAAATCGGTTGATCAGCCAGGATTCGAGGTCTTTCTCCTGAGCTATAGGAAAACAGGCTGCTTTCATATAGCTCAGCATGCTCAAAACGGATTCCCAGATCCCGAGCTTCAGAACAGTCTCTAGCGGTTCCAGCGGATAACTGTAATATTGCCCGTGATAAAACACTCTCGAAAGGCGAGGGCGCAGCAACAGATCTTCCCCAAGAATCGTCCACCACATCTTTTCGACCACCGCTACCTTGGTGAAAAATCGATGTCCCCCGATGTCGAAAAGAAAGCCCTTATAGCTTTCTGTACGCGACAATCCTCCAGCCTGAAAACCCTGCTCCAGCACTGTGGCCGAGCAGCCGTGTCTAAATAATTCGTAGGCCGCAGACAATCCTGCCGGCCCTGCCCCGATGACTAGCGTCTGGGGTGCTTCAACTTCCTGCAACTTCAACTAGAATCCCTCAATTCTTAGTCTGACGAATAGAGAGCTACACCCTGGGCGACGCCAAAATGAGCCATCCGCATACGCATTCAATATTCTTAATATATTACCTGCTTTTGGTTGCCCTTGCTTCACAAACATTGAACACAGCAGTGCGCTCTGAGTTATCCTTCAA
>JAPKYY010000903.1 GCA_026394095.1 Acidobacteriota bacterium
GGCCACAGCGACCAGTACGTAGCCTGCGTTAGCGATCGACGAATAACCCAGCATGCGCTTGATGTCGGTCTGCCACAGTGCAGCAAGGTTTCCAACGATCATCGTCAGCAGAGCCACAATCGACAGCAGCGGCAACCAGCGATCCGCCATTGGCTAAAAGGCCGTAAAGAAGATGCGCAGCAGCGTCGCAAAGGCCGCAGCCTTCGGCGCAGCGCTCAGAAAGGCACCAACAGGCGTTGGAGCGCCCTGATACACGTCAGGAGCCCAGCTCTGGAAGGGGAAGGCCGAAACCTTGAAGCAAAGCCCGGCAAGAATCAAAGCCGCAGCTGCGCCGGTCAAAACCGAATCAGGCGCGATATCAGCATTGCCAAGCACAGCAGCAATCTCGTTCAGATTCGTAGACCCGGTCAAACCGTAGGTCCAGGAGATACCGTAAAGCAGAAAGCCGGTTGCAAAACTGCCCAGCAAAAAGTATTTGAGCGCCGATTCATTCGCCCGCTTGTCATCGCGCATATAGCCGGCCAGAACATAAGAAGAAATCGACGAGATCTCGATACCGATAAAGACCATCATCAATTCGTTCGAAGCCGCCATCAACGACTGTCCGATCAACGAGAGCATCAGCAGCGAATAAAACTCGCCACCTTCGGCCGAGCGTTCCCGCAAATAAGGGCTGGCAGTCATAACGGCGAGTGCGCCGATTGCCAGCACCAGCAAACGAAGGAAGGTCGCAAACGAATCCACCACCAGCATGTTGCGGAAGGCAAGCCCGGGGTCAGATCCAGCGATGATGCTGGCAGCAGCTGCCAGCGCCAGGCCAATCAGGGTAAAGGCGGCCATCCCGGGGCGCGTGCCATGTTCATCATGGCGAGACTCTTTACAGCACTTTGCAGCGGCATAAAGCTACCACTACTCACACCCATCCAGATCATCAGCAGGATCAGGGGGGCAATCGCAATCGTCTCACTGCCGGACAAATCTGCCGTGTCTTCGGCCGGGTTAGGCCCAAGGAAGGTCCGCTGGTACATCCACAACAGGTAGACAGCCGAGAGAATCACACCCACCGCAGCGGCAGCCGCATACGGGAAGCCTGCAAACGCCGCACCCTGCAAGATCAGGTATTCACCGACGAAGTTGTTCAGCGAAGGCAAACCGGAACTCGCAAGCACAGCCACCAGGAAAGTAGTGGCAAGCCACGGAGTGCGCGAGGCAAGTCCGCCAAAGTCTGCGATATCGCTTGAGCCCTTGCGGTCTTCCAGTACACCGGCCAGCATAAACAGGGCGCCGGTCGTAATCGCATGGCAAACCATCTGATAGGCGGCGCCATCGAGACCATTGATGTGGAAAGAAAAGATGCCGAGCACAATGAAGCCAAGGTGGCTCAAAGAGCTGAAGGCCAGCAGGCGCTTGATATTCGGCTGCACAATTGCAACCAGCGCACCATAAAGAATCGCAAGAATCGCGAGGCCATTGATCCAGCCGGCGCACTCGCGCGCAGCATTCGGAAAGAGCGGCAGACAGAAGCGCAACAAACCATATGCGCCCAACTTGCCCATCATTCCCGCCATCACAATGCCAAGCGGCGACGGCGCAGTAGCGTAAGCGTCAGCCTGCCAGGAGTGGAACGGAAAGAGCGGCGTCTTCACGGCAAAGGCCAGGAAGAAAGCCAGGAAGAGCGGCATCTGCTCCGCTGGAGACAGCCGGAACGAACCTGCCTGTACTTGCAGCAGGATGTTCTGGTAATCGAAGGTTCCAGCCTTGAGGAAGAGGTAGGTGATCGCAGCCAGCATCAGTACAGATCCGGCGAACGTATAAATGAAGAACTTAACGGTGGCCGCAGACGAAGTCGAACGGCCGGAATCCTTGCCGTACTGCCCCATCAGAAAGAGCGTCGGCACCAGCGTTAGTTCGAAGAAG
>JAPKYY010000987.1 GCA_026394095.1 Acidobacteriota bacterium
GTGACGCTGAGGGGTGGCAATCAACTGGCTGGCTCGGCTTTGAAGATGAATGTTGGCATTTCTTACCTTATGCAGATGGTGGGGTTGAGCCTGCGAGAGGCGGTGACGATGGCCACAACCAACGCTGCGCGAGTTGGTAGAGTGGGTGGACGTATGCGCGGATTGAATCCTGGGGAACGTGCCGATCTGGTGGAGTTCTCGTTTGACAAGAAGACCAAAGAAATCAAAGTAGAACGGACCTGGCTGAGCGGGCGATTGGTGTACGGATAGATGGGAGCCTGGAGCCTGAATCCGCTGGTATGGTTTGAGCGCGCGCGCGATGGCAGTGAGGCCTGCGGGCTGGTTGGAATGTTGCACTGGATCCTCCTGGCGGCTGCTCTAGTTGCGATGTATTTTGACCACCGGGAACTGCTTGGGGTCAACATCTGGTTGAAGCCGGCTAAATTTCTGGTTTCAAGCGCCATCTACTTATGGACGCTCGGTTGGCTACTGAACTACGTCGAGGCACCGATCGTGGCGCGTTCGAGTTTAGGGACGATTGCGAGCATTCTGATATTGCTCGAAAACGTTGGAGTTTGCGGACAGGCTTTGAGGGGTGAGCGCAGCCATTTCAATATCTCTTCAGGCCTGAATTCGGCCATTTTCAGCATCATGGGCATCATGATTGCCATCAATACGATCCTGCTGGTGGTGCTGCTGTGGTGGTTTTTCACCAGTGCAGCACCGATGCCAGCCGGGGCACTTTGGGGGTGCAGGCTCGGAGTACTACTGGCTGTGCTGGCGAGTCTAGAAGGGGGCTACATGGCCTCTTCGATGGCCCACACGGTTGGCATGAAAGACGGAGGCCCCGGGATTCCTGTGCTCAACTGGAGCAAAGAAGCCGGGGACCTGAGGATCTCTCACTTTATTGGGCTGCATGGAATGCAGGTGTTGCCGCTCGGCGGTTTCCTGCTGAGCGAGATTGGGGCAAGCGCGGGGGTGTTTATCCTGGCGCTATTCCATTACGGAGCGTTTGTCTTGACCTTTCTGCAGGCGGTGGCAAAGAAGCCGCTTCTGTTTTAGGGGTTGGCATGATGGCCTTGGTTTCTTCGCGCCAACGCTTGAGCCTCAGGTAAAGGCTGGAGCGGCGGGCGGGGTCTGACTGGCTGAGGTCTCTTTTCTCGCCGATGTCGGTCTTCAAGTTGTAAAGCTCGGTGCGGCCGGTTTCAAAGTCTTCGATCAGCTTGAAGTCTCCATCAATGATGGCCCCACCGGGCTTGCCACCGGCACCGTGATAGTGGGGGTAGTGCCAATAGTAGATGGGTTGCTCTTTGCGGTTGAAGAGCGGCGTGCCGTCGATGTTGTTGGGGACGGGCTGCCCGAGCCAGGAGAGGATTGTGGGCAGGAAGTCTATCGAGCACCCTGGATCTTCGATGACAAGAGGCTGCTTTTTTCGTGGGTCGTGGATGATGCAAGGGACGCGGATGCCGCCTTCATAGAGGTAGCCTTTTTGTTGACGGAGAGGCTGGATGGAGGTGCTGTTTCTGCCGTTGAGACTGGCTAGTGCGCCGTTGTCTGAGGTGAGAATAATCATCGTGTCGCCTGCGACGCCGGAGCGCTCGAGCTGGCTTCGGATGGCGCCAATAGAGTTATCGATGGCCTCGATCATTGCGGCGTATGTTGGATTGATGACACTGGCATTGCGGTAGTTTGCGATCATCTCCTGGGTTCCGCCAAGGGGCGTGTGGACTCCGAAGTGAGGCAAGTAGAGGAAGAATGGCTTCTTTTGCTCGGCTTGTTTTGCGATCCACTGGTTTGCAAGTTTTGTCAGATAAGCGGTGAGTTCGCTGCCAAGCGGCGCATCGGTGAGGCCGGGCATGGTGAAGGGGGCGAGGAACTTATTGGGCTGGCCCTTATCATCTCCGCCAATGTTGGTATCAAAGCCCTGGTTGGTTGGGCTGAAGCCGGCTCCGCCAAGGTGCCACTTGCCGAAAGAGGCAGTTGCATAGCCCACGGGCTTGAGATATTCGGCGATCGTTTTTTCAGAAAGCGCGAGCTCTTCTTTGGTTTGCGGTGTGTCGAGCTTTGCGCCGGCTGGGGGTTGCATGCCGGGGATCCAATCGGTGATGCCGGTGCGAGTGGGGTACTTTCCGGTGAGAATGCTGGCACGGGTGGGTGAGCAAACAGGGCAGGCGGCGTAGAAGCGGTTGAAGAGTGCAGACTCTTTGACCAGTTCATTCACGTGGGGTGTGGGGTAGGGAACCGGATTTGCTTCAGTCGAATAGCAGTTGAAATCTTTGTAGCCGAGATCATCGACGAGGATGAGGATGACGTTCTGGGGCGGCTTGGGCTGTGCGATCAGTGGTAGTGCAGCAGCAGTGAGGAATTGGCGGCGGTTCATGCGATTCGGTTCCTTTTGTAGGGACGGCTGGAGTAGCGCTGGCATTCTTTGGCTAGTTCGCTATCGGGGGAAAGGGCAACGCCCAGTTTATAGGCTGCGATGGCTTCTGTGTGACGGTTGAGGAGGTCGAGAGTCTGGCCGAGGCGCAGGCAGGCCATTATGCCTGTGTTGAGGTCGAGATGATCCCGGTGGTTGACAGCCTTTTGGAGTTGCGGGACAGCTTGTTCGTATTCGTCAAACCAGAAGAGGAGATTGCCTTTGAGATAGGCGAGTTTTTCGGGCTGGATTCCGGTGACGGTGTTGAGCTGATTCAGGGCTTTGTCGCGTTCGCCGAGGTCGGCAAACATATGTGCCAGCTCGATCCGGAAGAGGTAGTTGCGCGGATAGGCGGCGGTGAGCCCTTCGAGGAGCGGGACGGCCTGGGCGGAGCGCTTTTCGCGGCGGTAGATGGCGGCGAGGAGGACCTTGGCATCGGAGCGGTTGTTGACGCCTTTGGTGGCGACCTCTTCGAGAGTACGGATGCCGCCGTCGCGGTCTCCACGAATGCCGGCCAGGAAGCCCATCATCTTGTAGGTCCAGGAGAGGCTGCCTACGATGTAATCGTGAAGGCCGAGGATGATTTTGGCGTCAATGTAGGTGGGGTCGGCATCGACGGCGAGTTGGGCGTTTTTCCGAGAGGCGGTGGAATCCTTGAGGGCGTCGAGCCAGGCCTTGCGGACGAGGAAGCTGTAATTGGCG
>JAPKYY010000235.1 GCA_026394095.1 Acidobacteriota bacterium
ACCAGCGTGGAGGTGTTGTAGCTGGCGATTTCAAACCCGTGCCCGTGGGTGATGGCGTCAGTGGGGCAGGCCTCGACACAATAGCCGCAGAAGATGAAGCGGGAGTAGTCGATGTTGTAGACACTGGCGTAGCGTTCGCCACCGGAGATACGGCCTTCGGCGGTGTTTTCAGCTGCTTCGATATAGATGCAGTTGGATGGGCAGGCTGCGGCGCAGAGGAAACAACCTACGCACTTCTCAAGGCCATTTTCGTCACACTGCAGGACGTGGACGCCGCGGAAGCGTTCTTCGAATACAGCGGGACCTTCGGGATAGGCTTCCGTTACGGTCGGCTGGAGCATCTCCATGAAGGTAATGCCCATGCCTTTGGCGACAGCGGCCGCGTTGTTCAGAATTTGGTTGATCAGTGCCATCTCTACCTTTTAGTTTACTAGTTTGGCAACTGGCTGGAGCCCATGAGGTGTTCGTCGATCGACCGTGCGGCCCGGCGACCTTCTGCGATTGCCCAGACGATGAGGGATGCACCACGGCGGGCGTCGCCGGCGGCATAGACTCCATCGAGGCTGGTTTTGTAGTTTTCGTCGGTGACGATGCTACCTCTTGCGTCGAGGCGGGCACCGGTTTTTTCGATCAGGCCCTGGCGATGGACACCGGCAAAACCGATGGCAATCAGGACGAGATCTGCGTCGTAGGCGAACTCGCTTTCAGGTACTGGCTCGAAGCGAGGGGAGGGCCCGACGCGGACTCCGTGGAGCTTTTTGACGTTGCCTTCATCATCTCCGCTGAAGGAGGTTGTAGCGACTGCGAACTCACGCTGGCCGTTCTCTTCGTGAGCGGGCTCTTCGCGATACATGACAGGCCAGAGGGGCCAGGGGGTGGATTCAGCACGCTCATCGGGTGGGCGCTGGTGAATCATGAACTGATGGATAGACTTGGCTCCCTGACGGGTAGCGGTGCCTAGACAGTCTGCACCGGTGTCGCCGCCGCCGATGATGATGACGTGTTTACCGGTGGCCATGATCTGGCCTTCGACCGTATCGCCGGCTACGGCGCGGTTGGCCTGGGGCAGATATTCCATTGCGTAATGGATGCCCTTCAGGTTGCGGCCGGGGACGTTTACGTCGCGGTGCTGTTCGGCGCCGATGGCCAGCAGAATTGCGTCGTACTGCTTGCGGAGATCGCTGAATTCAACGTCAACGCCAATGTTGGTATTGAGCTTGAACTGGATCCCTTCGGCCTCGAGTTGTTCGATGCGGCGGTCGATGTGATGCTTCTCCATTTTGAAGTCCGGGATACCGTAGCGGAGGAGACCGCCGAGGCGATTGTCCCGTTCGATGACGGTGACGGTGTGACCCGCACGATTGAGCTGTTGGGCAGCGGCGAGGCCAGCGGGGCCGGAGCCGATGACGGCGACCTTCTTGCCGGTTCGCAGGGTGGGGAGTTCCGGGACAATCCAGCCTTCGGCGAAGGCACGGTCGATGATGGATTTCTCGACCTGCTTGATTGAGACTGAAGGGGCGTTGATGCCGAGCACACAGGCAGATTCACAGGGCGCAGGGCAAAGGCGACCGGTGAACTCGGGGAAGTTATTGGTGGCATGGAGCTGCCGGATGGCTTCCTGCCAACGGTTCTGATAGACGAGGTCGTTCCAGTCAGGAATGAGGTTGTGGAGAGGGCAACCGGTGTGACAGAAGGGTACGCCACAATCCATACAGCGGGCACCTTGCTCGGAGACCTTGGCGGCGGGGAAGTCCTGGTAGACTTCGAACCAGTCATTGACGCGTTCTGCGACAGGACGCTTTTTGGCGACTTCGCGCCCGATTTCGAGAAAGCCGGTGTGC
>JAPKYY010000482.1 GCA_026394095.1 Acidobacteriota bacterium
CTGGTTCCGCCGCTGGCCAAGGTGCGGATTGAAAACGGCGAACTGGATCTTTGCATTCCAATCCAGTATCGCTGAGCAAAGCAATCTCAGGCTTTGGACAGTGCATATCTATCAAAGCGGTTTGAGAGCACAAAGAAGGTAGGAGCCCAAAGCCCGACGAAAATGCCGAAGCGTTCGGCATGGGCAGGGTCTGGATGCTTGAAGTACATCCAAATCGCGATGGAAGCGAGTATGGAGAGAAATCCGGCAATGAAGCACACGGTACTGAGGCCTTTGAAATTTGTGGGTGACATTTGTGGTTGCTCTACATCTTCATCTTGCTGGCGGGTGGACTCTGGTGCATCTTATACATGGCATCCAGATGCTCATGGATGCTTGCTGCAAGTGCAGCTACTTTCTTTGCATTTGGAGCAGCGCCCTGGATTTCATTTTCAAGCGAAGTGAGTTGGGTGCCCAGTTCAGTTTGATGTGTTTCCATTTTCTGCATCATGTTGTCCCTCGGTGAGTTCATTTTTGAACTCATGACCTGCATGTGCTCGTTGTGGTGCTGCTTCATCTGGTCGAAGCTTCGCCGGATTTCGTTGACCGCGCTTCGAGAGAAATCCAGATTCAGGCTGCTCGATTTGGCTGACTGCGTCTCCAGTGCTTTGGCAAAGTTGGCCATATTGGTGTGGTAGGCCATTGCAAGAATGTGATGCGGTTCGCTGGCCATCATTGAGTGTTGCTTGTGCATTTCGGCCGTCTGGCCATCGTGTTGGATTGTGGCCGCCATGGCGAGTAGTCCGGCGAGGCCGACTGGTAGAGTCAATTTGAAAAGTAAGTTGGAAGTCATATTAGTTAGATGAAGTGGCCTTCTGTCCTTTGACCTGGAGTTCATTAACGACTTGTTTGACGTTAGGAACCTCGGAAGCGAGTGTTTCAGTCTGCTTACGGATTTGTTGCGAGACTACTTCGCCGCTGAGGGTGACAACGTTGTTCTTGACGTTGAACTTGACGATGTCCTGGAGTTTCCTGCTGATGAGCGCGGCCTTGAGATTGCTCTCGATGCCATCGTCGAGGGCGGAGTTGAACTGTTTTGCATCTGCAGCATTGTCAGGTGGTACAACGGCAATTTCATTAGCGACAACCTGTTCTCCGGCGATTGATTTGGCAATAGAAGCAGCCTGAGTCTTGTCGCTTTCAGCCGCAACATGGCCGCCGAGAGTGACGACACCTTTTGTGCGGTCTTGCGCAACGGTAACGTCTTTGAGGTTTGCCAGATCGAGGGATCGCTTGAGGCTTTCCTTTACGTCGGCTGATTGAGTCGGGGCAGTTGCACAGCTCATGACAATCAGGGCAGTTGCGAGAGTTGCAGAGAGTAAATAAATTTTGGATGTTTTCATTTGGTTCTTTCTATCGGGTGTTGGTCTCCCCTTTCGAGAGCAGTCTGATAACCAATCCAGGGAAACGGACCAAATTCAGCGACTCACGAATGAAGACGCTAACCATATCTCGTCAGGCGACCGTAGATGGTCATACGGGCAAGAGTGGTTGTGGCAGGAATGTTCAAAAGCGTGGGGTTTTCTGCGTGGCATTGCACGTGCATGTCAAGGAAGTATGAATCAGAAAGCAAAGGCCGTTTTTGGGATTTATCACACGAAGGAACAGGCTGAGCGAGGCATAGATGACTTGCTTACCGGTTGTTAGCCGGCATTGCTGTGTTTGCGATTCCCGGTATTGGGCCGCTGGTTGTGGCAGGGCCGATAATTGCTGCGCTTGCTGGCATGGGTGCTGGCGGTGCTTTAGGTGGAATCATTGGAGCTTTGGTTGGAATGGGGATGCCGGAATATGAGGCCAAGCGCTACGAGGGCAGGATCCAGGAAGGCGGCGTTCTGCTTTCTGTTCATTGCAACACCATATCCAGAATTTCAAGAGCTACGAATTTGCTTCGGCACACCGGAGCTCAAGACATTTCGTCGTCTGGCGAAGCCAGCGCGGAGTACCCGGCGAAGAGCCAGGTCGCACTGCACCACTAAATCTGTGCGGGGCTGGTGGGTGTAAATCGACCAGCCCATTTTTTTTAAAGTCAAAACAAGGAAACATCATGAAATCAAGTACAAAAGATCAACTGCAGGGTACGGTTGCCGAAGCCACTGGCGCAGTCAAGCAGAAGGCCGGAGAAGTTTTGGGCAACAGGAAGCTTGAGGCAGAAGGGCTGAAGCAAAAGCTTGAAGGCAAGGTACAGAAGACCGTCGGCAAGATCGAGAAAGCCGTAGGCAAATAGAGATGGCCAAAGTGGTCGGGCTGATATTGATCGCACTTGGACTTGTCGGCATCATCTGGGGCGGATTCACATATACGACCCGGAAGACGGTGATCGATCTCGGCCCGATCCAGGCTACGAGTGATCAGAAGCACACAGTACCTTTGCCTCCAATCGCTGGGGCTATTGCTCTGGTGGGTGGAATTGCATTGCTTGCTGTCAGTCAAAAGCAGTAAGAAAGAGAAGAGAGAAAATGTTATTACTGATTATCGTTTTGATTTTGTTGTTTGGCGGTGGAGCCGGATACTATGGCCACAGCCGTTATGGGTTTGGAGGAGGCCCGGAATTGGATTGGGCACTGTCCTTACCATTTTGCTGATCGCCTATTTGCTGGGAATTGTACGCTGAATGAGGTTTGAGCGCAGGCGATCGTCCTCGCATGCTTTAAAGGGGATAATCGAATGAATATGAGTGATCAAAGCCGACGCGTGAAGCTTGTGGCAGTACCTGAGGGATTGCCCAAGGAGTCTGACTTTCTGGTTGAAGACATGGTTGTACCGGAATGTCCACTGGATGGGTTGCTGGTAAAAACCCGCTACCTGTCGGTGGACCCTTATCTTCGAGGGCGTATCGCTGGAAAGAAGACTTATGTAGATCCGATTCCGGTAGGAAATGTGATGGAGAGTGGCTGTGTTGGCGAGGTAATGGCCTCGCGCAACAGTGATTACCGGGTGGGTGAAATCGTAGCAGGGCACTGGGGCTGGCAAGATTACGTTGGGGTTGAGGTGGGAAAAATACAGCGGGTAGACCCGGCTGAGGCGCCTGTCTAAACTGCACTTGGAATCCTTGGTATGCCGGGAATGACAGCCTATTTTGGCTTTACGGAGTTGTGTGCACCGAAGGCCGGGGAGACTGTGGTGGTGTCAGGCGCTGCCGGGGCTGTGGGCTCAGCTGTTGGGCAGATTGCCAAGATTCTTGGTT
>JAPKYY010000684.1 GCA_026394095.1 Acidobacteriota bacterium
CACCAGCGAGTCCGACACCTTCGCATTGGCAGAGGTGTTCGTCACCGGCTTCTGCATAGACAGCAGCAAAGCGTATCCGCCAAAAAACACCGAGCCAATCATCGAAGGCAATCCCACCAACAGCGAAGACCAATAAAACAGCTTCACCACCAACAGGCTTTGAGTTTCCATATCAGGACCATGCGAGAAACCCCGCCGGTTCCGATCACAAAAAAACTAAAAGAACCGCTCCTGCCGCCGTAAAGTCCCAAACGATCCCAGATTCGCAATTGAGAAAGCCATCCGGAACTGGTTCTCATTCCGCGTACCGAAGCTAAAGCGCCGGTACTGCACAGAGAACCCGCAACAATCCGTGTTGTAGGTAATCTGCGTATTGGCAAACTGCAATACTCCAACCCGATAGTCGTAGATCGCATTGAAAGCCGCATTCCAGCCGCGCCGGTTATCCGCACCCCATCCCAGCAATCCACGGAACTGATTGTTCTGTGGCGAAAGCACCTTCGACGAGTCCACCTGCGTATGCCCAGCCGACATAAACCACTGGTTCACGCGCCCGTCCAGTGTGAAGGAACTGTTGGTAACATTCCCCCGCAGCGGGTCATAATCCAGCCGCCACTCTACTCCAGCCCCTGGCAGCGGCTGCATCCTTACCGAACTGGCTACTGGCGAGTAGTGCCTCCGCCCATCCAAAAACGAGTACCCGGAGAAATCCACCGTCGACTGATTCACATTTCGCTGCCCTTCAATCACGCTCCCACCAAAAGTCGGGTCAAAATAACGACGCTGCCAAACCTGCCACGACAACAACTCCTGCGTCGTCCCACCGCGCTTCAAATACAGACGATTCGTCAGACTAACTTCCAGCTCTTTCGTATTCGTCATCAACTCGGTATCGTCAAAACGAATGATCCGCGAAAAATCACTGATCCCGTCCACATAACGAAACGAAGCCCGCGGCTCGATCACATGCTTCATCTTGCCGCCTCCCAACCACTTCGGTGACTTCTCAAACACTCGCGAAAAAGAGGGCATCACCAACTCAACATTCATATCCCGTGCACTCCGGCGAGTATTCTCACCAGAAACCCGGCCATCCAGCCTCGAACTCCCCCAATATGTTTCACGCAATCCAAAACTGGGCACCAGGCTAAACCCCGCATACCGGAAGGCTGTTGAGATTCGCGGTGCAAAATCAGCTCGCTCAACGTACTGCCGAGTCTGAAACAACGGCTGATTCCTTCTCACCAACCCGGCAGTGGATTCCATCGATACCCACACCGGAATCTTCTTCCAGATCTGCGTATCCCGGCGAGTGTACTCAAACTGTGGCAACTTCCTCACCGTAATCGAATCCCCCGGCTCGGTTGTCTGAAAGTTCTGACTCCGCGAGAACACAACCTGAACGTTATTCCCGCGCCACTGCTTCTCAACAAACCCCACCGAATTCACTTCCGAGAAAATCGCCTCGTTAAAGCTCTGTGTAAACGCCTGCCGGAAGATAAACGCCGACAGATAATTCATCGTCCCTTGCGCCCTCCAACCCTTCCCCAGATCCGACTTGCCGTCAAATCTCAAACTATAGCCACCCTGCTTGATCCTCCGCCCATCAGATAGCAACAACCCCTTATCGTTCACACCAAATAACGTGAAATCAAAATCGGATCCCTTGCGTGGCTTCCCGCGAAACTCCACATGATTGGCCAGCCCGCGAGCCGTAAAATACTGCGGCCGGTAAGTCAAATCATAAGAGCGATTGATCGCCCAGTAGTATCCAAACCCAAGCATCTGTCCAAATCGCGAAGAGTTCCCAAAACTTGGAGTCAGAAACCCACTCCTCCGAGGCTGCTTCTCAAGCGACTTATAAAAGTACGGGAAGTAAAACAGAGGCACTCCTCTCACCCGAAACATCGCGAAAAAGGTCGGCGTGCGCGTGATCCTCGACATCGAAAACCATCACAACTTTGCATGGAAGGAACGCCATGTCGTCAACGGCGAGGAGCGCGAGTTGATCGTGCACCGCAAGGGCGCG
>JAPKYY010000059.1 GCA_026394095.1 Acidobacteriota bacterium
GTAGATGATAAGGGCGATGAGGGCGGCGATGGTGATGATGAGCGAGAAGCGGAAGCTGAGTTCAACGCCCCAGATGTTGAGTGCGACAAAGACGGCGTAGCAGGCGAGCCACCAGAGGGGTTCCATGGATTTGTCTGTGCCGAAGATCGCGCCGAGATAGCCGCCGATGCCGACTACGATAACAGCGGGGGTGAGGATGTATTCCATGTTCTCAGCAAGGCCCGTGATGTAGCCGCCCCAGGGGCCCATGGCGCTGCGGGCGAAAGAGTATGCGCCGCCGGTGTGGGGTAGGGCTGCTGCCATTTCTGCAATCGAAAGGCAGAGGCCCGCGTACATGATTGTGACCAGGGAGAGGGCTACGATCATGCCACCGAAGCCGCCGGCTGCGAGGCCGAAATTCCAGCCGAAGAAGTCGCCCGAGATGACTGCGCCGACGCCCAGAGCCCAGAGTTGCCAGACGCCGGCGTGGCGTTTTAGTTTGCGTTGATCGAGGAATTCTTGAGTGGGGGCGGTGTAGCTGGTTTTGACCACGAGGATCTGATCATTGTAGCTGGCTTGTGTTCGGGCATGTATAACGCCGAATAAATCTGCCTTTAATTCTGAATTACAAATTCGTGGAGTCGCACGATTGTTGAGTCGCAATTCAATGTCTAGCCGTCCACAGGTTAAGAAAACAAAATTATGTGGACTGCCCATTCAATGGATGCACTGTTGCATCAGATCGCCAATCAAGAACCGAATCATGATCCCGTCCTGAGTTGTTATCTCAACCTGGACAATGAAGGAAGGCAATACTTTGAGCAAAGCGTGAGCCAGTTGCGCAATGGCGTAGGCTCAGCGCAGCGACAATCGTTTGATGAATGCGTGCATGCAGCACGGCATCTTTGGAAGGCAAAGCAGGCTGATAGCCCGGCCGTTGCTTTCTTTGCGCGCGGCGGGCAGCGGATGTTTTTCTATCAGGCGCCGCTGGCGAGGAGGGTGGTACATCGCGTCAGTTCTGCGAAGATCCCGTCTCTCTATGGACTGTCTGAAATTCGGGATAACTACGATCGATTCAGCTTGCTGCATATTCTTGGCGATCATACGATGCTGTCGCATTTCGAACTGGGGAGACTTGAGTTTCAACTTGGCTTTCGATCCGCATTTCGATCTGCTGTTTGGAAAGAATGTCTGATGGAGTGTATGCGACGGTTTGCCGATCGCAATGGCTCTCAACCGAACTCTCAATGGCTGTTGGCCGCCCCCAAAGAAATTCTTGGGGATTGCCGCAGTTTGCTGCGACGTCCCGTCGAGTGCATAGAGATTGACGCAGCGGCCGATCCAGCATCCGTGCAAGAGTTGGCCGTCGAACATTTTCGCCAAAGCGAGGAGTTGCAATCCCGCCACTTTGCCAAATCTTTGATCGAGAGAAGCAAGCGGGGCTTGTTTGTACCACTTGGGCCACAGCCTGTGCTTGAAGCTCTGGCGGCTCAGAATGCAAGGGCGTTGGTGTTGCAGGCGCGCACACCCAAAGATCTGGCGCTGCGGTGGATCCGGCAGGACCCGGATCTGTTCAGCTTTCACGATGACGCCGTATGGCTTGCCAAACGGCACCGTGTGCACGTTGAGATTGTAGAAGAGAGCGCTTTGCTTGCGGCTTCTGGCGGAAGCGCTTGTTTGCCTGTGAAGAAGTAAGGCTACTTCTTTACGGCCAGGTTGCCCATGATCTTTTGGGCAAAGTAATTCATGACCTTGGCATCGTTGCGGGCCACTTCATAGAAGGCGGCCTTGGCCAGCTGGTCTTTGCGGGTGATGAGGCCTTCGCGGATGCCCTGCTGTACGCGGGGGTCGTTGAGATCGCGCTGGCCGGCCGGTTCTTTGCTCAAGACCTTGAGGATGCGGTAGCCTTCCTGGGTTTTGATGATGTTTGAGACTGCACCTGCGCCGAGGCTCATGATGAGTTTCTTGAGTTCGGGGTTGGCCTTGTCGAGGGTGCTTTCACCCATGAAGCCGAGGTCGCCACCGTTGGCTGCGGTCTGGGGATCTTCTGAGAAGTTGGTTGCGAGGGCCGCGAAATCTTCGCCGCTCTTGATGCGCTGCTCAATCATGCGGATCTTAGCCTGGGCCTGGGCGTCGTTCTTCGCTTTGTCGTTCTTAAGATTGCGCACAGCTGGATCGTCCACCGGAGTGACCAGGATCTGGGCCATGTGGACTTGCGGTTCGGGCAGATTGAAATTCGCCTTGTTGGCGTTGTAGTAATCCTTGATGTCCTGATCGGTGATGTTGATCAGGCTGCGGATCTCTTTATTGAAGAGTTTTTCGATGGAGAGTTCGCGACGGATCTGACCCTTA
>JAPKYY010000110.1 GCA_026394095.1 Acidobacteriota bacterium
GCATGCCCAGACTTTTGATATCGACGGAGCAGCGCATGGATGGGATGCCGTATTGCGTTCTCTGGGGCAGGTGCCAGCGGAGTCAGGCAAGGGGCAGACCATTTGGCTGAGTGGCAAGGAGAGCCCCCAAACTGCTCAGGCCTTACTCGATTCGGGCGCGCAGATTATCCTCGAGGGCTTCTCGCCGCTCACTTCGCACTTTGGTGTCGCGGCGACCGATGTCACAGTTTCGATTCGTCAAATTCGTGACATCGCAAGCCCGGACTTGCCGATTGTATGGGAATCGGAAGAGTCTGTTCTTCGAAGTCAACCGAGTGATGCCTGGCAGGTGCGAGCAAAAGAGCGTTGGAATGGTGCCCCTGTTTTGGCCATTCGCCGCTTTGCACGCGGATCGATTCTTTGGACTGCCACTCCGATCGGCCAGGCCGGTTATGAGCGTTATCCCTTCTTGCCGCAGGCTTTGCTTGCTGCTGGCCTCAAAGGAAAAGTTCGAGGCACAGGGCTTTGGGCTTTCTTCGATGCGGGCTTCCGGCAGCGGGCAGATCTTAGCTATCTCGTCGATCAATGGAAGCTTGCCGGAATCGGCGCGATCCATGTCACAAGTTGGCAATTCGATGGCGCCGATCAGGCCAGGGCCGAGTGGCTGGCGAAGCTGATCGCACTTTGTCATGAGAGCTTGATTCAGGTTTACGCCTGGGTCGAGTTGCCGCATGTCAGTGAACGCTTCTGGACAGATCATCCCGAGTGCAGAGAGCGCACGGCTTCGGGCATGGAGGCGAGTCTTGATTGGCGTCGCCTTACAAATCTCGTAAATCCAGTATGTTCATCGTTGGCTGAGACCAGTGTGATGAGTCTGCTTCGAAGCTTCGATTGGGACGGTGTCAATCTTGGCGAACTCTATTTCGAATCCCTGGAGGGGCACCAAAATCCCGCCCGCTTCACGCCATTCAATGACGATGTTCGTGCGGAGTACAGACAGCTTCATGGCCGTGATCCGTTGGAGGATCTGAAAGGCGAAGGGTTGGCCACGCTGCTTGAGTATCGCGCCAATCTGGCCGCGAGGCTGCAGGCCGATTGGTTGAGCAGGCTCGAGACGATTCGCCGCGAGAAACCGGGTTTTGATATCGTCCTTACCCATATCGATGATCGCTTTGATACTCGAATGCGAGATGCCCTGGGCGCCGATGCGGCTCGTCTTCTAAGGGGCACTGAAGGGCAGGGAACTGGATTCCTGATTGAAGATCCGGCTACTGTATGGCACCTTGGTCCATCTCGCTATCGCGAGATTCGCAAGCGCTACGCGGGCCTGACACAGGAGCCCGAGCGACTCTCTATCGACCTCAACATCGTCGATCGCTACCAGGACGTCTATCCCACGCGTCGGCAGACCGGTGCAGAACTGGCTCAGTTGGTTCACGAGGCGTCAGCCAATTTCAATCAGGTCGCACTGTACTTTGAATATTCACTGCGGCCTGTAGACCTTCCGATCTTGGGCTTGGCAGCCGCACGTGTCGCTTCCTGGCAACAGAATGATGGTGTGGTGGATGTGAAGCTCACTGGCCCGGCTCGATTACGCTGGCCCGGTGCTGCACGGGTGAACGGGATTCTTTGGCCTTTAACGGATGGTGAGTCGCTAATGCTACCCGAAGGGCAATGGCACATTGAAGGTGCAAGTGAGATGCCATCAACCCGTATTCGCGACCTGAACGTAAGGCTGGAAGCCCTGAGTCAGGATGATGGCGGATATACGCTCCACTTTGATTCCAGGTCGAATGGAACGATCCTTGTTGAGTCCGCTTTGGGCGTCGAGCGCGTCGCTGTGGGGCGCGGCAAAGGCAGCTACAGGATTAGCGTGAAGCCACTTGCGGCAGGGGCTGCGAGTAGTTCAGCGCAACTTCTTCACCAGCGCTAACGCCAGACTGGATTACGATCTGGGTGTCATTCATGTCACCCGTCTTTACTTCGCGCTTCACAAAGTTGACGCCCTGTTTGGCGAAAACGAAGGTCTTGCCGTCCTGTTCATGAATCGCACCGCGCGGAATCAACACTGCTTTATCGTCGCCGGTGCCAGTCAATACTTCAGCCGCAGCTGAAAGGTCTGGGATTAGTTTCGGATCGAAGCCCTCGATCGCAACACGAACCGGAATGGTTCGGATGAAGCTTTGCTGACGGCCACCCATCACAGCCAATGCGCCGACTGAATAAAGACGGCCCTTGAGGCTCATCCCGGGAAACGCGTCGACAGTGATCTTTGCCGTCTCGCCAATGCGAAACTGGCTGACTTCCGTCTGGTTGATGTTGCCTTCCACCTGCATGCTCTTGGGGTCGACAATCTTCATTGCTACCTGACCAGGGGCCACGATGTCGCCGACTTTGATCGTGTCGTTTTCAGAACCACGGAAGACCGGCTGCACCACAGCCAGGCCGTCCATAGCTGCGGAAACGACGAACTTCTTCAAGTCCGCCTTGTGACGGTCCCGGTGACGCATGTGACGTTCCATCGTGTACTGCAGGATCCGCATTTCGGAGGCCTGAGACTGCTTTTTGAAATCCATGTCCTTCAGCAATTGCTTGTATTTTGCATCGGATTCTTCAACTGCGAGTTGGAGCAATTCCTGGTCGAGTGCGGTACGCAATTCTTTGGTCTTGGCATCGAGGCGAACCTTGTCGAGCTCTGACTTTGCGACTCGAATATTTTGCTCAAGATTCTCGATGTCAAGAGCCTGCTCCGCCTTACGCTTCAAGATGTCGCCCTGGGCTTGCATCACGGTAGCGTTTACGTCGTCTACGTGATCCTGCAGGGATTGTCCATCGATTTCGAGAACAATCTGCCCCTTCTTGACCATCGTGCCGCTGGCTGCCATTTTCAGAATCGTCATCGGCCGATTACCCTCGGGGCCGGTCAGCTTGGGAACGGTAATGTTAGCGAAGTTGCGCGCTGTCGTTACGCCAGTGATGCGAACTGTTTGATGCAGGGGCGCAACGCGAGCCTTTGCCGTGCGCACTGCAGGAATCGCAGCCAATTTCTCGGCCTCCTGTTGGGCCGAATACCATTGCCATGCGGCAACGCTTGCAACCAGCAACACAAGCAGAGAACCCCAGATTAGCCAGGAGGGTTTGCCCTTTGGTTCTTCTGGTGCTGGAACCAAAACCGGCTTTTTGGCCGGCTCTTGCGGTAACGGAAGTGGATTCAGATTGGCAGACATCAAGGCCTCAACTAGACAGAGCGATAGTTCATCTCTATGTTACTAGAGGTTCACCTGAAGAAAAAGGCGCACGAAGTTCCGAATTCGTTACCTGTATACTCATCTAGATCGTGACTGCTTCTCTGACAGAATCTCGCGCCCGCTGGCTGGCCCTCTGGGCGGCCATGCTTGGCTTCATGTTGGACGCTATGGACGTCCTTCTCTATTCCTTCGCCTTGCAAAGTATTCGGGCAGAATTTGGCCTCAGCAATGAACAGGCTGGCCTGGTCTTTACCTACACGCTGATCGCTTCGGCCTTTGGTGGCATTCTTAGCGGGCTTGCCGCAGACCGCTTCGGCCGGCAGCGTACCCTGATTGCGACGATCCTGCTTTACTCTTTTGCCTCAGGCGGCAGTGCGACCTCAAACAGCCTCGTGGAACTGCTATTCTGGCGATCACTCGTGGGCCTGGGCCTCGGCGCGGAGTGGAGTGCTGGTGCAGTCCTTGTGGCCGAGTATTGGCCCAGTGACAAGCGCGCACGGGCAATCTCTCTGATGCAAAGTGGTTGGGCAATTGGCTACATCCTGGCCGCGATTGTGGCCGCCACGGTTCTTCCTGTCTACGGCTGGCGTGCCATGTTCTGGATCGGCGTCCTCCCGGCGCTCATCACAGTTTGGATTCGTCGAAACGTTCCCGAGCCGCCCGTCTGGCTGAACCGTACTGAGCCCGCTGGCAGTTTCTTTGAGATCTTCCGTGGCCCACTGAGGAAAGTCACCCTGATCGCCACTGCTCTGGCAACCACCGTGCTCTTTGCCTATTGGGGCGTCTTCACCTGGCTCCCCGGTTTCCTTGCGGCTCCCAAAACGGCTGGTGGTGCAGGCTTCGGAATCGTAAAGACCAGCGGCTGGATCATTGCCATGCAAGTGGGCGCTTTTGCCGGCTACAACTGCTTCGGGTTGCTAGCCGACCGGATAGGCCGCCGCACAGCATTTGCGATCTACGTTGTGGCAGCTGCGATCATGACGATTGTCTATGGCAGCGCACCTCGCTGGGCCGGTGATTCTGCATCGACCGTCCTTCTGCTTTGTGGCCCGCTACTGGGCTTCTTCGGCACTGGATTCTTTGCCTTGTTCGGG
This sequence comes from Acidobacteriota bacterium, assembly GCA_026394095.1. GTDB lineage: Bacteria > Acidobacteriota > Terriglobia > Bryobacterales > Bryobacteraceae > Bryobacter. The sequence goes on from JAPKYY010000110.1 coordinate 4,322, forward strand.
ACGATGCTCGCAGAGCTTTACCCCACTTCGGTGCGAGGAGCCGGGCAGGGCTTTGTCTACAACTTTGGACGCGGCCTAAGCGCTCTCGCTCCCCTCACAGTTGGCGCCGTGGCCGACAAGAGTGGCCTTGATATGGCCCTCGTACTGAACGCAGGTTACTTCCTCTTGGGGGCGGGGCTGGTCTTCTTCCTGCCCGAAACCAAAGACCGCGACCTTAACGCTTGACCCTGTAATTTTCGTAACTGCCCTCGCCGTAGATCTCCTGATAGATCTTCACCCCTTCGTCCTCTGAGGGCAGGCGCAAGCCATCGGTAAAGCGATTCATGTAAGCGAAGTTTGCCGTCTGCATTACGACTTCCAGCACACCCTGTTCGCCGAAGACTGCCTTCAATTTCTGATAGTCTGCGTCCGTCGTTGAGTTTGGGGCCCGGGTGAGTTTCCGAGCGTATTCAACAGCGGTAAGCTCTCGTGGGGTGAGCTGCGAATCATCCTTCTTCATCGCCAGCAGCTTGTTCGGGTCCACCCCCGCCCGGCGCAGGCCAATCACCTGATGCACTGTGCAATAGCGGCATCCATTCACCATTGAAACGGCGAATGAGATGTGCAGCTTGAGCGGACGATCTACCGACGCATACTCACGGCTCGCGTTACCGTAGTTGCGCCATGCTGTGGCACCGGCAGGATTGAGAAACATCGCACGCATGGAATTGGCAAAGCCAACACCGAGCGTGTTGTTTTCTCGGAGTTGCTTCTGGGCGTTCTCTACGGCTGACATCTGCGCATCTGAGATGAGCGAGATGCGGGCCTCTGGCGCCTGATAGCCTCGCCTCGATGCGTCCTCAGCCTGCAGCGCCCAGGGCTCGGTTGGTAATGCCAGAGCTTCGACGAAACGCACCAGGTAATTGAACATGCAGGTAGTGGTTGTCAACTCGACAACCTGGCTGTCGTTGTAGCGCGCCTTCACGGCGGCGAACTGATCGTTGGTTACCCCCAGCACTGCCTTGGTTAAGGACTCACCATAGCCAATGGCAAGCGATTCTGCTGTCTTTGAGTTTGAGGCAATCGGTGTGGTGCCAAGCAGTGCGAGAACTTCGCGTCCACGTTCGGTTGAACGAAGGCGACGCTCTGTGTGGAGCGCGAGATAAGGGCTGTTGTAGATCTGCGCAATACGAAGGCCAATAGCGAGCTTTAATTCTGGTTCTACACTCCCCTGATAAATCATCGTTTCAAAGAGATCTGCCATCGGCTGCTGGGCCTTGGGCGTGAGCGAGAGTGCGCGTACAAAATTTGGCGTGTGCCCGCCTGAATCTTCTGCCAGTGGCACACGGGCAACCCGGTTGGTTGCGGCCTTCGACTTCTCGATCAGGCTTTGCACTGACGGATAACTGGACTGAGCGGCCAGAATAGGTAAAAGCGCAATGCCGGTAATCAATGTACGAATCATGTTCTTATCCTTATCAGAATTGGAGCCGAAGCCCGAGCTGGATTTGCCTTGGGTCGAAAGCGGTTGTCGATTTCCCGAATGCGCCCGGTATCGATAGATCGCTATTTGGCAGCGCTAGGCTTACCGTGTTGAAGAGATTGAATGCTTCCGCACGAAACTGCAATGCACGCTTCTCGCCTAGCCGGAAGCTGCGGGTCACGGCGACATCGTTGGTGAATTGTCTTGGCCCGCGGAAAGTGTTGCGGCCCAGTGCTCCGTTGCTACCTCGTGCGGGCTTGGGGAAATCGCTCACCTGAAAGATCCCGCTTAGAAATTCCTGTTTGCTGTAGCCCCGAATCACACCGCTTGCCGGTGCATCCGGACGATCATAGAAACCGCCACCAACAGCCCCGCCGCCACCATCGGCATTGAAGTCACCACCGGCTTGAAAGGATGCATTCGTCCAGACAGAAAAGGGCCTCCCGCTCTGTGCACCAAAGATGGTTGAAACTTGCCAGCCGTTGGCCAACTGCTTCATCCATTTCGAAGACACCCCAAGCGATGGGGCCCAGATCACCATCCCCGTAAAGCGATGCGGAATATCAAACATCGATCTCGCCCGCTCAAGGTCGAGCCGGCTCACGTCTTGCGCACCCTTCCCTGGCTCGGCGTTGTCCGCGAACTGGCCGGTGGACGTGTCAGAGGAGTTATCAAGCCACTTCGACCACCGATAGTTCACCTGCAGAGAGAACCCGTGAGTCATGGGCCGCCTAACTTCAAACGTCATCCCGTGATAGCTGGAATTGACACCGTTTGAGACAAAAAGCAGTGGGCCAAAACTAGGATTGATCCGGTCCTCACGTCCATCGAGAAGGTCACCTGCAAAACGGTTGATGTCGTCGATTCTTTCCAGGTTCACCCCGCGCGTAGCGACATAGCCAATCTCGCCCACCCACGATGAAAAGAGTCTGCGCTGGATGTTGGCAAACCAGTTGATCGTGTATTGAGTTTTGAGATCCGGGTTTACAACAAAGCCGGTCGGACGTACACCTCCTCTTGCGCTCGCACCTGTTGAAAATTCCGGGTTGAATGGCACTGGAATTCCGTAGCGGATATTCGTGCCAATACCTACGTTGGGTTGAAGAATCCCCTGCACGGCATCGGGCGGCAAGGCACGAGCCCCACCGACGGATTGTCCGTGATGCGGTTGATAGGCCAGCCCACCGCCTGCACGCATCACCAGTGTGCCGTCGCCGTTATGGTCATAAGCGATCCCGCCACGCGGTGCGAAGTTCAGCCTCTGCGGACGGTACAATCGCTCGACTCTAGTGAGAGAGGCATTGGCAAGCCGGCTAAAGTAATTGTTGCCCTGTCCAAAGACAATCGAAGAAAGAATGCCGTTGCGCTCTTGTGGATCTCCAAAGTAGTTGTAGCGAAGTCCCATATTCGCGCCTAGCTTTGGTGAGATTCTCCAGTCGTCCTGAACAAAGAGCCCAATCTCCTTCACCCCAAAATAACGAGGGAAATTTGTGGGTTGCCCTGTGCTTGGATTCACCGTTAGAGTTTGACGAAAAGGCCGGTCGTTTGCGAAATCTGTGAGGTTGTTGAAGTTGAAGGTTCCAGCAGTGGGAGGCGCGATGGACAGACCTTTGAAGATATGGCGGTACTCACCGCCGAAGCGAATCAAGTGCGGCCCACTCTGGTAAGAGGTGGTGTTGCGGAATTCATAGGTTCGCAGCCGGGTCTCGTTCTGAAAGACGTCTCCGAAATTGGCAGCAAGGCCAGTGATAGCGATCTCGGGTACCACAGCATCGGGATTGCCGGTGATCGTCTTGATCGTTTGGAAGGAGAATCGAGCATCATTGACGAGGCGTGTGTAGACCTTGGTGTAGCCGAGATTACCGTTGCCGAAAGCTCCATCAAAAGCCCCACGGCTGCCCCTTATCTTCACGAAAGGAATGATCGAGCTTAGCCAGCCATTGATTGAAGCGGATGTAATCTTTCAGATTTGTGGAACTCCGGCCTAGCGCCGGGATCAAGCCCGCAGGTGTTGCCAGATCTACCTGGTCTGCATACTTGCGAGTGCCAGAGCCTGCCAGCGGAGTAGGGGCAGGGAAGTCTGCCAGCAGTCGGGAGGCGATGCTGTTCGGGTTGATGCTTCTGACGTAGTTTCGAAACTCAGGGGTTTCAACCTGAAAGACTTGTGCCGTGCTTACTGCATTGCGCGTCCCTTCGAAGGAGCCAAATAAGAAGGTACGATTCTTGATCACCGGGCCGCCCACGTTGCCACCGAATTGGTTGTAGATCAGTTGCGGCCGTGTCGGGGCAAAGAAGTTACGAGCGTTCAGGGACGTGTTGCGGTGATAGCCCCAGAGGCGCCCGTGCACTTCATTAGTTCCTGATTTGGTTCGCAGGTTTACGACGCTTCCATTGCCGCGGCCAAATTCACTCGAGAAGTTTCCAGTCTGCACTTGTACTTCTTCTACAGAATCAAGAGTCGGCACAATGGCAGGCTCTCCAGTATTGTTCGTGTTGACGTTGATCGCACCGTCCAGTACGTACTCGTTGCCTCGATATCTATTGCCGTTGACTGTGATTACGGGAGAGTTCGAGAGTTTCGTTGAGGAGGCCGCTCCAGGGATTGCTGTTGCTCCCGCGTTCAGCTTTGGCAAGCCAAAAACATCTCGCTGTGGCACAGGCAAATCGATCAGTTGGCTTTGAGAGAAATTCTCGGAAAGCCTTGCCTCGCTCTTGATCGCGAGTTGCACTGCCACGCCTGTCACTTCCACTCGCTCTTCTACCTGGCCCACCTGCAACGTGATTGAGACATCACGCGATTCCCCGGTGTTCAATCGCAGGCTGCTTTCTTCATAGGTCTTAAAGCCCACCGCCTGCAGTGTCATTGTGTAAACCCCAGGCGCAAGGCCAGGCATTGTGAAAGAACCTGAGCTATCAGTGGCCGCACTACGCCCTTGCCCCGTAGCCTGGTTCAAGATTTTCACTGACCCACCCTGAACTGCTCCGCCTGAGGCATCGCGAACTGAGCCCTTAAGCGTTGCCTCTGTCAACTGCCCCTGCACGGCCGCCGCAATGAATAGCAACAAATAAAAAACTCTTGAGCTCGAACAAATCAACACATAGGAGAGATTAGAAAATTTGCCAGGAACTCACAATAATGCGAAAGCACTAGGCGGCCGCGAGGCCACGCATGTTCCATCCGCAGATGGTTGAGCCCAGCATCTTATTGCCATCAGGGCCAGGCCAATGAGTTTCGAGACTCAGGTAGCCTTTGTAGCCATCGGCAATCAATGCGGCCACTTGGCCTTTCCAGTCCACGTGGCGCGAGCCTACGGGTCCCCAGATCGGCTTGTGGCCATCCATATGGCAGTCCTTCACGTGCACGTGCGCTATGCGGTTTGCGGGCAGCAAACTATAGCCGTGAGGAAAGGGCACTTCTCCTGCCACGAGGGCATTTGCCGGGTCCCATACGAGCTTCAGGTTAGGATGCTGGACAGCCGCTAGAATTGCCTTTGATTCTTCTGCTGTACCAATCTGGCAGGCGTGTTCGTTTTCGATTCCAATGATCACGCCCTGTTTGGCGGCCTTCTCTGCCAGATCGCTCAGCGCGCTGACCACTGCATCGAAGCAGGCTTCAGGCTCAACTGTGCGCCAGTAGCTGAAGACACGAATGAAATTGGCACCAGTCAGTTCGCAAAGGCGGAACGCACGATCCAGCAGACGAGGTTGGTCTTCAAAGGTGTGTTTCGAGTTGAAGATATCCTGCTGGAATCGTGTATCAAGGGCCGGGCCGTTTGGCAGAACGCACTTGAGGATCGGCGATGCAATCCCGATGATCGACATTCCTTTGGCTGCGCACATCTCCTTGGCGCGTATCACTTCGTCGTCTGTCAGATCCATGATGTTCTTGCCAAACACAACGCGCAGTTCAGCACCTGTCATGCCAATCGATGCCATTGGC
>JAPKYY010000997.1 GCA_026394095.1 Acidobacteriota bacterium
CGCCGTGTGGTGGCAAGACGTGAGACGCCGATGTCGAATCTCTTCCTGACAATGATGGACCGGATGGGTGTGCAGGTGGATCACTTTGGTGATGCTACAGGACGCCTGGCCGGGCTTGATCTGGCATAGAAGCCATGCAAGCACCTGGAGGGATGCGGCCGCCAGTAGGCGTGCACTTTGATGCAGCCTTTGGCGATAACCTTGATGACCTGTTGGCCTTGAGTCTTTTGTATTCTCTTGATAACCGGAATGAATGCCGGGTAATCGGGATGACTACGTCGAAGGACAATCTGCAGTCAGCCGGCTTGTATGAGGTTTACCAGAAAATGTATGGCGGCAGGCCAACGGCGATAGGCATGCTCACGGGCAAGCTTCGCGCAGAGTCCGGCGCACTGTTGAAGGCTGCGGCTGAGGGTCAGGCGACGACAGTGAAATCGGTGCTCGATACGGCCGAGCCGCATGGGTTGATCCGGAATGTGTTGACGGCAAATCATGATGGCAACGCAGTGATCATCTGCACAGGGCCAACCGACAACTTGCGCGATTTGCTAAAGCTACAGACTGCACGGCCGGTGGTAGCTGCAAAGGTAAAGACGCTTTATCTGGTGGGAGATGCGGCAAAGCCTATAGAAGACTGGCCGACGCCGGTCGTGACGGTGGCAGCCCCGGCAGGACTGAATTATGTGGCCAAGGCGGCTGACTTTGGCTGGAATGAAAAGCATCCTGCGGCACAGGCGCTGGCGGCTAATCCAGATGCAAAATTGAACCGGGCGGCAATGGCTGCGGTGCTGCAAGCAGTGCGTGGTAAGGACTTTGTGGTGACCGATGCTGTACTGGCGGAACTAGTGGCGGCCAAACCAATTCCGCGGCAGCGCATGAGAGGATTTGGAGACTAGATGATTCGACGTAGAGAGATCTTTGTGGCGCTTGCAGCGCCCCTTTTTGCGCAACAGCCGGCTGTCGTTTGGAAGAATGCACGTGAGCTGACGATTGAAGGTCAGGGTTGGACAGACACGAAATCCCCCTGGGATCGGTTGCCTGCAAAGGCCGAGGCGCTGGTGCGAAAAGAAGTTTGGGATCTAAGCCGGCATGGGTCTGGAATTCAAGTGCGGTTTCGAACGAACGCTACAGCGATTCATGCTCGCTGGACCCTCGGCGGCAAGACTTTGGCGATGCCGAATACTGTCGGCATGGCGCATAGTGGCCTGGATCTTTATGTGCGGGACAACGCTGGCAAGTTACGGTGGCTCGGGTTTGGAGCTCCTCAAAAAGCCGAGTTAAGCGAAGCCGTGCTGATCAAGGATATTCCGGCCGGATGGCGGGATTACGTGTTGTATCTGCCGCTGTTCAATTCAGTGCAGTCGCTGGAGATTGGTGTGGCACAGGGAAGTGAGATTGCGCCAGCAACCAAGCGTACCGAGTTGCCAATTGTGTTTTATGGAACTTCCATTACGCATGCCGCGGGTGCGTCACGAGCGGGGATGTCGCATGTGTCGATTCTGGGAAGACGCTTTGACCGGCCCGTAATCAATCTGGGCTTCTCCGGAAACGGACGGATGGAGATCGAAGTAGCGAGACTCCTGACCGAGTTGCCTGCAGTCGTATATGTGATTGATTGTCTGCCGAACATCGTGGCCGCACAGGTGACTGAGCGGACTGAGCCGCTGGTGAAAGAATTGAAGCGGGCCCACCCGGATACTCCAATCCTGCTGGTGGAAGACCGGACTTATCAGGATGCGTTCCTGGTGGAAACCAAGCGTAAGAGGAACCTGGATAGCCGCGCTGCGTTCAAGGCGGCCTATGAGCGGCTGCGCAAAGAAAAAGTAAAGGGTCTCTATTACCTTGAGGGCGAAGGACTGCTGGGAATGGACGGTGAAGGAACCATCGACAGTTCGCACCCAACTGACCTTGGCTATGTGCGGCAGGCGGATGCTTTTGAGAAGGTGTTGCGGAAGATTGTGAAGCCCACTAAGCGTTAGCGGCGGGCAGATAGATTCAAAATGCGGATCCTGCCCTCGTTCTGCTGCACAACCGCATCGACGGCAAAGAGTCAGGACCAGTTCCCTGCCCTTCGTTCCTGGTGGCAAAAAATGGTAACTACTGGCGACTATCCATTGTCATGGCAGATGGCAGTGTCGAGGGAGGCACGTGAGACTTCTTTGTCTTCAGAATGAATTCGATGGGCTCGGCAGTTCAACCGTATGCATGACAGAATAGGCAGCATGCCATTTGAGCTTCTGACCCAGCGGTTGGACAAAGTGCTTTTGATCGAAATCGTAGGTGACTTTATTCTGAGTCAGAAGTTGCGGCGGTGCTCAACAGTGATTCGCGAAGCAGGCGATGCATCGGGGTTTATTGTAGATCTGACCAAGTGTACAAGGGTAGATAGTGCCGGGCTGGGTGAGTTACTGATGTGGTATAGCCTTGGAGCTCGAAGCCAGAAATCGATGCTGCTTGTAGGAGTGAAAGATAGCGTCAAGACTATGATTCAAGTCGCCAGGGTAGATGGAATTTTGCTGGTGGCAAGAGACCGGGACGCCGCCTTAGCCGAGCTCAGCGCGTAAGCCAAGAGTCCGAATCATGCGGAGAAGCGAATTGGGGTGAACTCCAAGATGGTCGGCGGCGATTTTGTAGTCGCCCCTGGCCTTATGCCATGCTTCGATAATGGCGGTTCGTTTGGCATCGTGGATGCTTCGGTGGAAGGCAGGTGCGGCCTCAGAAGAGGTTGCTGCGGTTTCGAGGATCGAATCCGGGAGATCTTCGAGCTGTACCTCGGGTAAGTCACCGAGGACGACGGCCCGCTCAATCGCGTTTTCGAGTTCGCGGATGTTGCCGGGCCAATCATAATGCTTCAGTGCCGCCATCGCGGCAGGAGTAAAGCCGCGCATATTGCGGCCAGCCGAGGCAGCGGCACGGGCGAGGAATGCAGTTGCGAGTAGCTCAACGTCTTCACCCCGCTCGCGCAAGGGTGGAGTGCGGAGGCTGACAACGTTAAGACGGTGAAAGAGGTCTTCACGGAAGGCACCTCGCTTGACTTCTGCAGTCAGGTCTCGATTGGTAGCGGCAACAACGCGGATATCGAGTGTGATTGTCTTGCGGCCGCCAACGCGCTCACATTCCCTTTGCTGCAGGACTCGAAGCATTTTCGCCTGAAGCGGCAATGCCATCTCTCCGATTTCGTCGAGAAAGACCGTACCGCCAGCGGCGAGTTCGAGCTTACCCTGGCGTTGTTCTGTCGCCCCCGTAAAGGATCCTTTTTCGTCTCAAGCAAAGTCTCTGTGATGGCGGCGCAGTTCAGCGCAACGAAGGGACGGCTGTTGCGCGGACTTAGCCGGTGCAGCGCGCGTGCGACGAGTTCTTTTCCGGTGCCGCTCTCGCCCTGAATCAGAACGGTGGTCTCGCGGGGAGCAACTTTTTCGATTTGTCTCAGAAGGGTTTGAGTGCTGGCGGAACTTCCAAGGATTCCTGTGCGTGAGGAGACTTGCTCTTCGGCAAGCGTGGTGCGGATTTCGAGATTGGTAATCTCAGAGGCCGTATCGAGAGCACCGGCGGCAATGGCGGCCAGTGCGGCAAAGCTAGCTTCGGCCTCTGCCGGGGAATCACAATGCCAAATCAGACAGGCGGCATGGTTGGCCCCAAAGGAGAAGATCTGAATCAGCGCCTTCGGATGAAGTGCCGGGCCATTTGCGAGGATTGAAAGCCAGGCGCTATCTGTTTCACGCAGGCGAGCGTCAAGACGCTGAGCCCAGTCGGCATAGGTGCCGCCGATAAAGATGTCCAACTGCCCCGGGCCGAGTTCTCCCGATGCGATTTCGCGGATCTGGGCCTCTAGTGGAGCCTGGTCATCGAGATCGAGGCCATGCATGGCTCGGAAGAGGTAAAAAAGACTGCAGGCAGCGATCAGGCTTTGACCAGGGGCACGATCTTCCTGTGGTTGCCGGAAAAGCAAATCGATCTCGCCAATCCGAATTCGATCGCCATCGTCGATCATCGCCTCGGCAGCAGGGACACCATTGATAAAGCAGGATGAGCTACCAGTGAGGGAGAAGAGTTTGAATTTGCCGTCCGAGCACTGGATCTCGCAATGGCGTGGGGCGATTCCTTCTCCAGCGAGAACGATGTCGACGGATTCGTGGGTGCCGATGCGGACACGGCCGGAATCGAGTTCGAAGCGAAGACCCGTTTCAGGGCCGCGGACCACCAGCAGGAGAGCAGGACTCATGGGTTAACTACGAGAATGACACTTTCGGCATGACTGTGTGAACCCTACAGTTCATGGATTCGCTGCGGAGTTCATGCCGCATCGGATTTTCGCTTCTAAGTTGTTGATTCTTCGTTCGCAAGTTTGCGGCCAGCAGATTGCAATTTAATACTGCGTCCGGCAAGCAAGCCGAACGAACTTCAACAAGGAGCAAGACAATGAAAACGATTCTCAATACCCTGATGCTGACGACCATGGCGGTGACTGGATTCGCCGCTGACAACAAACTGAATTTTCACGTGGAGTTCCCGTTCACGATTGGAAAGGTTGTAATGCCTGCCGGACAGTACTCCGTGGAAATGGTTACATCAAGAGCGAATGTGATCCAGATCAAGAATGCACTTGAGGGAAAGAGTGCCTTCGTAAACCTTCCTACCAGCAGCCGGACATCGAGTGCGGAGCAGAAGGCCGAGATCGTGTTTCGCTGCGGCGGCGCAGGTTGCTCGATTGCCAAGGTCGCCAACCTGGTTGGGGGAAGCGCGATTTCAGCCTGGGCGACGCAGGATCCTGAAGCAAAAATCGTTGCCGTCAAGCTCACTCCTAGTCTCACAAAGGCTGATTAACCCTGACGCATCGATCGTTGTTAAGCCCGCCGGCCTCATAAAGCCGGCGGGCTTTTTTGCGTTCTGCCGGATTGGCGTTTCGCTAACCGGTGGGTTCATGGATTCACCCTCCGGTTGGCAGAATCAGCACCAATACTCCGTAAGTCGTTGATTCTAAATAATGCCAGCAATGGCCCGGGGAATGCATTCTAATATCGCGTCCGGCAAGAGAGCCGAACGAACATAAACAAGGATCAGGAAAATGAAAACAATCTTTTTATCAGCAATGATGGCAATGGCAGGTTTCGCTATGGATTCATCAGCGAGGTTCAACGTGAACTTCCCTTTCAAGGTAGGCAATACAAAATTCCCTGCTGGCCAGTACATGATTTCGATTGGAATTCAGGGCCCGCAAGTAATGCGCATCGTGAGCAACGGCCCTGGCCCGTCCGCATTTCTGCCGATGGGAGTGGTGAATACGGTCATGCAGAGTGAAGCGAAGGGTGAATTGGTCTTTGCATGTGTAGACTCCGGCTGCACGATCGATCGAGTAGTAAACCTGCGAAATGGATTTGCCTTCTCTTCACTGAAGAAGTCCTCCTCCGCAGCAACACTTATCACAGTGAAGATGGGCAACGGCAAGACGCTGGCGGATTAGGGCAACAGCAATGAAAAAGGCACTCATGACCTTATTGATAAGTTCAAGCGCGACGATAGTTGCCGGCGAGTACAAGAGTTTCTTTAGCGTGCCGTTTGCCATCCAGATAAACGGGGAGACTCTTCCATCTGGACAATACAAGGTCATTGCGAAATCCAGTGCCCTGGACCAATTGCGGATCGTCAATATAGAGTCCGGTTTGTCCGTCTTGCTCAACTCGAATCGCATTTCACTTCGAGGAGAATCCCTGCGGCATCGCAGCAAGAAGCAGTTTGCCGCCCGGCAAGGCGCCGCAAGACAGCTATCTTCGCGTAGTTGATTTAAGCTCGAGACCTTCCCAGCCGGATTGAGAGAGCCGCTGGGTGGATTGAGGCCCGCTAGCTGAAAGGCTGGCGGGCTTTTGTAGGTCAGGTTCCTGCAGCTTCTGAGAGTTCGCGGGTTTCAGTAGGAGCCACTCGATTGAGATCGATCCATCTCGACAAGGTGTTTTCGAGAACAGTCAGCGAGATTGGCTTGGAGATGTAATCATCCATTCCGGACTCGAGGCAGCGTTCGCGGTCTCCCGGCATGGCGTGAGCAGTCATTGCGAGGATAGGCGTCCGGGGCAAGTGC
>JAPKYY010000768.1 GCA_026394095.1 Acidobacteriota bacterium
AAACGTTTGGTTGAGCCGGTCTTCGGACCGGCTCATTTTTTTTGTGGACTCATCAACGCCTTCAGCTGGCGATAGGCTGATTCTTCGTATTCCAGCTTCAGACGTTCGCTTCCGAAAAGCTCTTCGCGGGAGGGTATACCACTTTGCGGCCGCAAGCAGCGCCCCAGCAGCTTGGTTGCTTCCTGATCGCTCGGGTTGCGATCGAGAGTGGCTCGAAACTGGTCGGCTCCTTCTGCGAATGCTCCCCGAAGTAGCAAAGCAACTCCGAGATTGAAGTGGTAAGTCGGGTCTTTGTCATCACCTTCCAGCGCCCGGCGCAGGTTCTCGAGCGCTTCAGGCATATTGAGCCGCAGCTGGGCAATCCCCAGATTATTGAGTACTTCACTAAGCGGAACTTCTTTGCTGACTCGCTGGAATGAAGCTTCAGAAGCCTTGAAGTCTTTCAGGCGAAAACGGGCGAGCCCCAGTAGAAAGTTCGCCTCGCGAAAGTGGGGATCCCAGTTTTGTACTTTCTCCAGTTGCAGTGCAGCACTGGTGAGGTTGTCACGCCTGAAAAGCAGCCGCCCATATTGAAAGGCAGCCTGAGAATAACGTGCGTCGAGCTTGAGAGCTTGTTGGAAATAACGCTCTTGAACTTCAGGAGAAGTAGCAAGCAATCCTCGCACGTAGTTCTCCACGGCATCAACCCGAATATTGGTCCGGGCTTGACGAAATTGTTCTTCGCTCGGAGCCGATTTTGGCATGGAACTCTTCAAGACCTGCCAGGCAAGATGGGATTGCAGCGAGGCCAGATCTTCCAGCGGCCCAGCTTCAGTAAATCGCCCTCCGCGGCGAAGATCACGGACATTGACAGACTCGGCCACAATCTTGAGTGTGCCCATCGCCGCAGGGTCTGCGCCGGCAACCAGTTCATAGGATCCAAAAACCAGATGATCAGCATCCAGAACTTCAGCGAGTTTGAGCATGCTGGCACGCGTCCAGGGGCTGTTCGTGCGAAGCGCGAGGCGATTTTCCCCCTCCTTGCGATCTTCTCGATCCACCACCAGCAGATCCTGGCGCACCAGAGCCTCGGAGATCGATTCAGCTGCAGATTCGCCGATCCAGTCGAGCGTAGTCTTGGCCGTCTGATTGAAAAGCGGGATCACCAGCCAGGTCTCAGAGAAGGCGGTGGAGGAAAATGCGGCCGTAAGAAATAAAAAGGCCGATATGCGGCGCATCGCTATCAGCGTAGCATTGCGCGCATATCGGCCACTTCTGTCGGAGGGAAGAAGCTTAGAGCCCGGTCTGTGTGGCACCGAAGACCAACTTGCGGTTGGTACCACCGAGACGGATTTCCTGAACCTTGTACTTGCCGTCGGCATTGGCGTAGCGGACGGAGGTAGAACCGAACTTGGCATCAGCCTGTTCTGTCTTTACGCTGGCTTCCACCTTCTGTTTTCCTTTGGAGATGACGAGCTTGTCGCCATCGAGTTCCATGCGGTAATCACCGGGAGCCAGTTCGGTCCCGTTGACAAAGGAAGGCTGAAAGAGCGTGATGTTGTGCTTTTCGGCGGCGCTTACCACCATCAGTGCGGCGGCAGCAAAGCTGAGCATGAATTTCTTGGTCATTGTATTGTTAACTCCTAAATCTGATCTGTCCCCAGGTCATTGGTATCGTCAAGCCGACTTTAGTATTTGTCGTTACTTGCGTTACACACTTGAATGTACGAAGGACGGATGAATTCGTTCCGTCAATGAGAAGAAAAATTGATGACTCAACCAAGAAATTTGTTTAGGAGGGATTCAGACAGGGAC
>JAPKYY010000937.1:0-1888 GCA_026394095.1 Acidobacteriota bacterium
TCAGACCAGCCTTTGCCAGCGACTTCCCAGGCTTGTTCGTGCGACATGGTGTAACCGTCGGGGTCGCGCACCTGTTTGCCGAAGGCGCAGAGTTTGCACTGGGCTACGCAGACGTCGGTGGGGTTGATGTGGCGGTTGACGTTGTAGTAGGTGTCGTTGCCATTGATGCGCTCGCGGACGATGTTGGCCATGTGGCCGATGGCGAGGATGTCGGGAGACCGGTACATCGCGACGCCGTCGTCAAAGGAAAGACGCTCGCCAGCGAGGACTTTTTGGTGGATGGACTCAAGACGGGTATCGTCAAACATTTCTGTAAACCTCGATTGCCATGCTGGCAAAGTATGTCATCCCGATGAAGCCATTGACGGTGAAGAAGGCCATGTCGACTTTGGAGAGGTCGTTTGCCTTGACGAGCGAGTGCTCGTAAATAAGCAAGGCGGCCACTGGAAGCACGGGCCAGGGCGAGAGGCTTAGGGATTGCGAGAGTGCTGTGAGTGAAATTAGCGTGAGCACGTGAAAGAGGCGGCTCAGGTTGAGGGCGGTGGCAATGCCGAGACGGGCGGGGATGCTGAAGAGGCCTTCGCGCCGGTCGAAATCGGCGTCCTGGCAGGCGTAGATGATGTCGAAGCCGGCGGTCCAGAGCATTACGGCCAGGCTTAGAAAGCCTATTGGGAAATCGAGGGTACCGGTGACGGCGATCCAGGCGGCGCTGGGGGCGATGCCGAGGCTTAGGCCCAGAACGAGGTGGGCGAAGGAAGTGAAGCGTTTGGTGTAGCTGTAGAAGAGAACGATGGCAAGGGCGACCGGGCTGAGCACGAGGCAGAGCGGGTTGAGAAGTGCGCTGGCGAGGAAGAAGACTGCGCTTGAGGCGATGAGGAAACCCCAGGCGAAGCGCTGGCTGAGTTGGCCGCTGGGGATGTGGCGCATGGCGGTGCGTGGGTTTTTCGCGTCAATCCTGGCGTCGAGGATGCGGTTGAAGGTCATAGCGGCGCTGCGGGCGCCAATCATCGCAAGGACGATATAGAGGAGTTTGAGGCCGGGAGTGTCGACGTTGAAATTGAGGCTGCGCCAGGCGAGGAGGGCTCCCGTGAGGGCAAAAGGCATGGCAAAGATCGAGTGTTCAAACTTGATCATGTCGAGGGTACGGCGGAGCCGTTCGAGAAAACCTTGCTCAACCGTGACTGTTTCTGTTTGCGCCATGCGTGGAATCAACTACCATTTTAATGGATGCGATTCATTGCTCTCTGTTGCACGATTATGGTTTTGATGATTTCCTGCTCAAAAAACGACGAGGCGGAACGGTTTGGCTTAAGGGCGGTTACGATGCCCAATGGCAAAACTGTCTATGCCGAGATGGCCATTGAGTATACAGAAATGCTGCGTGGTTTGATGTTTCGCGACAGTATTGCGACCGATCGCGGAATGTTGTTTCTGCACAATAAGATGGGAAATTATCCGTACTGGATGTTTCAGGTGAAGATGCCGCTCGACATTATCTGGTTAGACCAGAGCAAGACGGTAGTGGAGGTGCTGGCGAATGTGCCGCCTTGTCCGTCGGCCAAGTCGAGTGAGTGCCCCACGCACGGTGGTGTGAAGCAATCTCAGTTTGTACTTGAGCTTGCGGCCGGAATGGCTGAGAAGTATGGAGTAGTCGTAGGGTCCAAGATAGAATTTTAAGTATATGAACCAAGAACAGATACGGGATTTGTTTGAAAAGGTGCGTACGGGTGATTTGAGCCCCGATGCGGCGACGGAAAAATTGAAGCATTTGCCTTTTGAAGATATCGACTTCGCCAAAGTAGATCATCATCGGGCATTACGGCACGGGATGCCGGAAGTGATTTTCGGGCAGGGGAAAACGCCCGAGCAGATAGCGGCGATTGCAGAG
>JAPKYY010000937.1:1918-13238 GCA_026394095.1 Acidobacteriota bacterium
GTGCTGTCAACGCGAGTGGATGCTCTTTCGGCGAAAGCGATTCAGGAAGTGCTGCCCGAAGCTGTTTATCATCCGCTGAGCCGCTTGTTGATTCTGAAGCGCGAAGTGAAGATGTTGGGCAAGGGGAAGATTCTGGTGATGTGCGCCGGGACTGCTGATCTGCCTGTGGCGGAAGAGGCCCGGCTGGTGGCGGAATTGATGGGTAATGAAGTGGTGGCAGTTTCGGACGTGGGTGTGGCGGGAATCCACCGTCTGCTCGAGCAGCGTGAGAAGCTCTGGGCTGCGCGAGTGATTATTTGTTGCGCGGGGATGGAAGCTGCCTTGCCGAGCGCCGTTGGTGGGCTGGTTGGTTGCCCCGTGATTGGAGTGCCGACCAGCGTTGGATACGGAGCGCACTTCAACGGGCTCGCTTCTTTGCTATCCATGTTGAACTCTTGCGCGTCTAATGTGACGACGGTAAATATTGATAACGGTTTTGGCGCGGCTTATGTGGCGACGCTGATCAACCGGATTTAAGGGCTCTTCAGGTTCATGATGCGATTCAGTCTTATTTTGATGGTTGTGACGGCCGGTTTGGCGCAGCAGGCAGCGAAGCCTCCTGCGCTTGTACCAATTGAAAAACTCAACATTCCGAAGTCTGAGGAGAGTGCCAAGGATGCGGATCAGCCGCAGGCCGGGAGCCTGAACGGCAACGCTCTTTTCGGCTTCAAAGATACTGAGGGTCGAATTGCTCCCGCGATTGCGGCTCTGGCCAGAAACCCGAAGGACCCGAATTTGTATCTTGCCGCCGCGCGTATGCAGGATTCGTTGTTGCGGTTTAACGAATCTATCGGTATGTATACCGAGGCGATAGAGAAGTTTCCTGCGGACTACCGGTTCTTGCGCTATCGAGGCCACCGGTATTTGTCGGTTCGCAAGTTTCGCGAAGGCGTGGCAGATCTGGAGAAGGCTGTGAAGATGGTGCCCAATTCCTTTGATGCTTCCTATTACCTTGGATTGGCGTATTACTTTAGTGGCGAGCATGCCAAGGCAGCGGCTGAGTTTGGCCGCTGTGAGGATCAGATCAAGAAACCGCTTGCGGTGAAGAAGGATCTGCTTGGCGGCCGGAGTTGCGAGGCGATGAAGGATGACGTGAACTCGATGGTTCCCTTGCAGTACTGGAGGTTTTTGGCGTTGCGCCGCAGTGGCGATATGGCTGGAGCCAAAAAGTATCTGGATGAAGAGGTAAGCGCCAAGCTCACCGTTACCAGTTCGGTTCCGTTTTATGATTCTTTGCTCTTCTTTAAGGGAGTGAAAGAAGTGAACGAGATGATGGTTGGTGCGAACGAGGGTACTCGTGACTTCCTGCTGCGATCGAGTGGTGTGGCTACGTATTTGTTCACTGAAGGCGAACGTGCGAAGGCGTGTGGGATTTGGGCACGGAATGCGATGGATCAGAATTGGGACCACCTGGGAGTTCTCAATTCCGAGAGCGAATACTGGCAGAACAGCCGGGCGGCGTGCTCGCTATATGGGGCTGCTCCCAAGCCGCAATAGCTTTGATCGATCTTGGGTGCTAGTGTCGCTCTAGCAGTAGATGAATCCTAGCTTTCTTTTCCTATTCCTGTTTGTGCAGACCCCGGTTACCGAGCAAAGTGTGCTTGGAGGGGCTTGCCTTGCAGAAACGAAACAGAGTCTGGCTGAATTGCAAAGCTGGCAGGGTTGGGTAACGCAATATCGGGAAGATATGAAGGCCGGGCGGCGACCGGAAGCTCTTGAGCTTGCCAGGAAGCTCGTAAGAAGCCGGTGCTCGAATGAGCATTGGCGCTTTCAGCTTGTGGAACTGCTTACGGAGATGAAGCGGCCCGAGGAAGCGATCGCGGTGATCGAGGGTTTCTATGATCGCGGCAGCAATGCCGTTGAGAGCCGGCTTGTAGGGCTGAAGCAACTCACCGATTCTCAGACATTCAAAAAATCGAAGTTCGCCGCAAAGATCGAAGCAGATCGTCAAGCAGCCTCAAAACGCAAATCTGAGGCGCAGCTGAAGATGGCTGCAATGGCTGGCCACGCAAAGCAATATGTTGCAAAGCGTGCGTGCCCGTTTGAGTGTTGTCGCTATGGGCAATGGGAAGCAACCGAGGGTATCGTGCTTTATGACCGGCCCGGGGGCAACGCAGAGATTGTCCGAGTCGCCAAGGGAGAAAAGGTTGTGGCGGTGACTGGGGAGGTACACCTGGAGCCGATCCCCGTGCTGGTGCGATTTACCAGTCCTTACGGCTTTAGCGCGCCGGTGGGTTCGATTGTATTTCTGCTGGACCGCAAGGGAGAAGGCCACGGAAATGTCTGGGTAAACGGGAAGATTGTGGATGCCGAACAGATGTGGGTGCAGAATGTGTGCCGGGTGGGTGGGACTGAGTGCTGGGGTGAATTTGTAGTTCCGGAAGACGAGAAGAAGATGCAGCAGGAATCGGAGTGGTGGGTTTCGATTCGCACTCGCAGCGGCAAAGTGGGATGGACGAAGGAAGCCAGAAAGTTTAGCGGCATCGACGGTTGCGGGTAGGATACGGTAATGAAGACTTCGAGTGTCAGCCTGGCAGATCGCCATGGCGTGATTGCTGTGCCGCCGCTTTGCCGCCGAATGGATGGGGCACTGGACTGGGATGAGAGCGCGAAGATTGTTGCGCATCTGAAGGCTGGCGGGGTGACTCGCCTGATGTACGGCGGCAACGCATTTTTGTACCACATCACTTTGGCTGAGTATGCAGAGTTGTTGAGTTGGTTGAGTGAGTTTGAGGATGAGCTGTGGTGCATTCCGAGTGCGGGTCCTTCGTTTGGGCGATTGATGGATCAGGCACCTTTGCTCAAGAAATACCGCTTCCCCTCTGTGATGGCTTTGCCGTGTGCCGACCCTCGGGATGCGCGGGGGCTGGAAGAAGGCTTGCGACGGTTCTCCGCTGCTGCAGAGATGCCGTTGATCGTCTATCTCAAAGAAGAACAGAATTTTGGCGGAGACTTGATGGCTGGTCTCGACGCTGTGGCGCGGCTGGTGAGTGATGGGGTTTGCGTGGGAATCAAGTATGCGGTTGTGAGAGCGGATCCATCGAAGGATGCCTACCTCGAGGAGTTGTTGAAGCGTGTCGACCGGAGCTTCGTGATCAGCGGGATTGGGGAGCGACCGGCGATTGTGCATCTGGAGCAGTTTCGTTTAGCTGGATTCACTTCGGGCTCCGTTTGTGTGGCACCTGCCAAGACACAGGCGATCTTTGAGTGTCTGGACCGGGGGGATTCTGCCGGAGCCGCGCCGCTGCGGGAATTGTTTTTGCCGCATGAGGATTTGCGTGATGCCTGGGGCCCGGCTCGAGTGTTGCATGCATCGATGGAGTTAGCCGGGGTTGCCGATTCAGGGGCAATCCCGCCATTTGTGAGTGCTTTGACAGTTGAACAGAAGTCGAGGTTAGCGCAAGTGGCCCAGGCTCTTCTGGCAAGTCAGGATTGATATTCGCGCAAGAGAGTTTGGAGGTGCTGGAGTTCAGGCCGCTTGCGAGCAAAAAGATCGAAGAGGAACCAGCCGATTCCGCTGATGAGGATGACGGTCGCCATGGTGGCGGCAGAGGAAGCTTCGTGCGGGCGCATCTTACCTTCGGCCTGGAGTTGGCTAATGGCAATGGCAAGCAGCGGGATGAATGAAGCGAAGAGGCCCAGCAGGATTTGTGTCTCACGGTAGCGGCTGCGGGCCCGATCCAGTAAGGTTTCGAGGGTGACTCGAGTGGAGTGATGTGCCGCTGGAGGGACGGCTTGCATTCTTCTTTTGTAGTGAGCTGCCATGGCGATGGCGGCAATCCAGGTGGCTGCGAGCATCAGGTGGGCGTACCAGGCTTCGATGCCTTCTCCTTTTGCCCTAAGCAGTTGCCAGGCCGAGAATCCAGTGGTTACCGCCGTCATGCCGATTACGTAAACACTCATGCCGCGAGCCACAGTGCGCTGACGATTGAGCGACTGAATTGCTCTATCGATGAAGATGCGCTTGCTGTCGGAGTTCGGGGTGTTTTCTGGTGAGTTCCAGAGAGTTTTCAGTGCAGCGAGATCCAGGATTTGCCTCTTTCATTTGTTCCATCAGTTTGGTGCGGGCCCGCAGCAGCCGCACGCCCACCAGGCTTTCGGAGATGCCGTGAATCTCGGCCATCTCGCGGTAGCTGACCTCGTCGAGCGAGAGCAGTAGCAAGGATCGGTCGAGCGGTGGAAAGGTCTGGATCACTTCGTAGAGCTGATCCAGTTTGGGGTTAGTGCGGCTTGGAGTGGGTAGATCTACCGGCGGCATCGATTGTTTTTGTTTGCGCCGCCAGGTCATGGCAGTGTTGTGAGAGACACGGTAAATGAAAGTGGTGGGTTGGGCTGCGCCCCGGAACGAACTTCCAGACGGCAAGCAGTACTTCCTGCATCAGATCATTTCTGTCGTCTCCTTGAGCGAAGGCGTTGACTGCATGATGCAGAATGGCCATGTGGGCGTTGGCCCACGATTCAAACACCGCGTTCTGTTCTTCTCTTGTCACTGTCTAAACCGTTAGTAACGGCTCGACCCCGGATTCTTACACGAAGGCGTAAATTAGAGTTTTGTGTTGCCGCCGGGACGGGTGAGGTCGAAGCGGTGCCGGGTATCGCAGTAGCTTGTGCCGCCCATGCGGCCCACCGCATTGAGCATGGCGGGGTCTACTTTGAAGTTGTCTACCAGGCCTTCCACAAAGTGGAAGCAGAGGACGTCGCCGAGAACGAGGATGCCGCTGGTGGGGCGGTCTCCGAGTGGGATGATCTGCCTTACTCGGCATTCCATTTTGGCGAGCGCTTCTTTGACCATGGGCGCCTCGATCATCGTTGCGGGCTCTACGCTGACGCCTGCGAGGGCGAATTCGTCGACTTCCGGTGGAACGTCGGCAGCGGATTGATTCATCGCCTCGGCTAAATGTTCACTGACGATGTTGACCACGAAGACGCCGCTCGACTCGAGATTGCGGAAGGTGTCCTTTTTGTTGTCGCCTGCAGGCTTGCGCGAGGGGGCGAAGCAAACGACGGGCGGGTCGCCGGAGATGGCGTTGAAGAAACTGTATGGGGCGAGATTGTTGGTTCCGTCCTCGCCTACAGTTGAGACCCAGGCGATGGGTCTGGGCACGACCATGCCGATCATGAGCTTGTAGAGGTCTTTGGGGCTGGTGTCTTCCGATTTGATGATCATCGTGGTGCAGTCTTCAGGCTAGCGCTAGATTGGAAGGAGTGAATTATTTAGGGCATTTGCTGGTGCTGCCGGATGCGGGATTAATTACGCTTGGGAATCTGTTGGGGGATTTCTTCAAGGGGCGCGTGGACGGGATTGAGCCGGTTGAGTTGCGTCTCGGTGTGGCTTTGCATCGGGAGATCGACAGGTTCACAGACAGACATCCGGTGGTGATGCGTAGTATTGCGCGATTGGGTCCTGAGAGGCGGAGGCTGGGTGGAGTCCTGGTTGATGTTTTTTACGATCACTTCCTCGCGCAGGGTGTAGATGTGGAGCAGTTGCGGATTGGGCTGATCGATCATGTTGGCGGCCTGCCTGAGGAATTGCAGCCACTGCCGGGCCGAATGATCACAGGACGCTGGCTGGGAAGCTATTCGACGGTGGAGGGGATCGGGATGGTGCTCGAACGGATGGAGGCCCGTCGCAAGCGGATCGTTGGTTTGGCAGGGGCAGAAGCAGAACTCCGCCAGCACTATGACGCGCTGGCGGAGGATGTAGCCGAGTTCTATCCAGAGGTGAAGCGATTTACCAAAGACGCGATTCTTCGTCTCCAATCGGCATCCCGGGAGGAGCTTCGATCGGGCGGGGAAGCGGGATGACCTTGGGGTCCTCAATGAAGCGCTTGATCTCGTTGTTGAGCCAGAGGTCGTAGTTGATGGTTGAGATTTGAGTGAGGGCGTTGAAGGCCAGCGAGCGTGCCGTGGGGGCCGTGCGCTGATCTGCTGCCAAAGCCATCAGATGGTAAACGATGGAGACTTTGAGCAGATTTCGTAGCTCCCATTCCATGCCGTAGTCCAGGGGCTTGCCCATGAAGGCGGTATCGGTCAGGGCCTTGACTACTTCGCCGAGTGCCGGATACTTCTTGTCGCGGGCATTGTGTTGGGCGATACGGCTGGCGCGTTCCGGGTGCAGAATGAGGCTCACGGCCAGATTGATGGCTGCTTCGGCCGGGGCCAGCGCGTCGAAGGTTAAGCCGGTGCGTCCCTTAAAGCTTTCGCGGGTTCTGGGGTAGCCGAGGGCGGGCGGGGGCATGAGGGCGAGAATACGTTCTGGCAGAGCGAGGGTTTCTGGCTTGAGCGTATCGAGCAGTGCGCTCAGAGCACGGCGCTGTTCTTCAGGCGCAATGATGTTGGCGATGGGTTGCT
The DNA here is from genome assembly GCA_026394095.1 of Acidobacteriota bacterium. Taxonomy (GTDB): domain Bacteria; phylum Acidobacteriota; class Terriglobia; order Bryobacterales; family Bryobacteraceae; genus Bryobacter. The sequence goes on from JAPKYY010000937.1 coordinate 8,309, forward strand.
TGTCGCCTCGGATGGCGTAACGATAATCGACTCCACCAATTACCTTTGCGGCTGCTTCAACCTGATAACGATGACTCAGATAGATGGGCACGAGTTTGTTCTCTATCTCCGACATCGGAGTTTCGAGAGCTTTTGCGCGGACTTTCATCATGCGGTTGAGTTCGTCGACTGCGTTGGCCCCGTTGTCCCAAAGGTGGCCCGTGGGGTGGGCGCCGCCGGTGGCTCGCGAATCGGTGTCGGCGATCAGATACATACCGCGCTCATGAGCACGGTCAAGCACCTTGCGGAGCTCTGCAGCTTCGTCGGTGCCGGGTGGATAGTGCTGATAGCCGTATTCGATGGAGACCTTGTCCCAATCTCCTGCCCCCACAGCGTAAGCGTCGCTGAGATCGATTGAGCCGTCCGGCTTAAACGTGAAGAGGGGGGCGGGGTAATCCATGACGCTGGTGCGGCCGAAGGCACTGGCCGAGAAGTTGTGTACGAGGCCGAGGGTGTGGCCGATCTCGTGAATCGAAAGCTGACGGATACGAGCGATGGACATATCCATCATGCGCTTGGTGGAAGCGTCCGCGCCAATGTAGGGGGCAAGCATGCCTTCGGCGATCATGAAGTCCTGACGGATGCGGAGGCTACCCAGGGTGACATGGCCCTTGATGATTTCTCCCGTGCGCGGGTCGGTGACGCTAGCACCGTATGACCAGCCGCGAGTAGAACGGTGCACCCACTGGATGATGTTGTAGCGGGCGTCCATCGAGTCTGCGCCTTCAGGCATGATCTCGACCTGAAAGGCATTGCGATACCCAATGGCTTCAAAGGCCTGATTCCACCAGCGTGCTCCTTCGAGCAGGGCTGTGCGGATGGGCTCTGGTGCGCCGCGGTCGATGTAATAGACAAGGGGCTTTACGGGGTCGCTGACTTTGGCGCGCGGGTCTTTCTTCTCGAGACGGTGGCGGGTGATGAAGCGTTTGTCGACGGGTTGTTCAACGGGAGTTGCGTAGTCTTTGTAGCGGAGCTGGTTGTAGCCGGAGCGGGGGTCGAAGGCTCGCTGCTTGAAGCCGGGAGGGGGTAGCTCCAGGAAGCTGTGATGCACGCGCAGGGTTAGTGAATCTGGAGTGGGGGTGACGCTGGATACGAAGTTACCGACGCCTTCACCGGCAAAGGTAATCGTGGCTTCAGCTTCGGTGTTCTTGGGGAAGGCTTTGGTGCGCGGCATGTAGATGGCGCTGCGGGCTGGGTCGAGACGAAAGGTGCCCTGTTTCATATCACGCAGGCGGCTGGCCACATTCATCGCGTCGCGGACCACGAAGTTGGTGATGTCGATGAGCACTTTATTGTTCTCTTCTGCTTCGACGGTGAAGCCGTAGAGGATGCTCCTGGCGAAGCTGTCGGCGACGGCCTGGCGTTCTGTCGCGTCGGGCGAGATCGCGCGGTAGTCGAGATTTTCCTGCACCAGCATGACCTTGGGGCCGACGCGCTCAAAGTGGACGACACGCTCCTGACCGAGCAGGCCGCGGTCGAGACCAGTGTCGTTTGAGCCCAGACCCGCTGGAAGACTTTCGTAATAGAGGAAGTCGATATTGAATTTATCAATCAGCAAAAAGAGCTTGCCGGCCTTGGTGTCGTAATAAAGCGGGAAGTAGCCATCCTGCTTTTCGAGGTTCGCCGTTTTGGTGGTTAGAGTCGATTGACCAAAGCTTGCGAGAGAAAGCAGTAATCCAATGAGAAGCGCACGCATCATACTGTTAATTATGCGGGTCGGCTTGCTGGTTTTGCTATTAGCTGTTGCAGCGTGGGGGCAGAAGGTCTGCCCGGACACGCTGGTCTACAGCGCTTGTGACATTGTGTTTGATCTGGACGAGGCTGAAATGAAGGCCAATCCGGAGCCCTGGAAGACCGTCAAGATAACGGCAGAGGTGAAGAGCCCTCGTTTTCGTACCTTTCTGGCGGATGCGTTTTGGGATGGCGGCGGCAAGCTGGTGGTGCGTGTGGCACCTACAGAAGATGGTGCCTGGGAGCTGAAGATCACCAGTAATCTCGCTCGCTTTGACAAGCAGACACTCAAGTTCAACGGATTGGTGAGTGAGCTTACGGGCTTCATCCATAAGGCGAATGTGCACCACTGGCGCTACTCGGGGAATCAGAAGGCGCATTTGTGGCTGGGGACGGAGATCTGGGATCTGGCAAATGCGGCTGAAGAATCTTTTGAAACTGTGAAGGCGCAAAAGGCCACGCATGTGCGCACGGTCTTTGAGCCGGTTTGGCCTCCAGACCCGAAGCGCTTTGAAGCTTTCGAGAAGCGCGTTCAGAAGCTGAATGCCGACGGGATCATCGTCGATGTAGTTTTGGCCGGGCCGAATGGCGCGCTGGTGAAGGCGTTGCCCGATTGGTCCACTCGTGAGAAGTATTTCCGTTATGCGATGGCGCGGCTTGCACCGTTGAACGTGACCTGGGAACTGGTGCAGGACTGGGAGACTTACAAGGATGCCCGATCTTTGTTGAAGGATCTTGGGGCGCTGATCATGAAGATCGATCCCTACAATCATCCCCGCAGTGCTTATCCGCTGGGCAGTACTTCGGCCTTTGTTCGTGATGGCTGGATGACGCACATTCTTTGCAATGGCGAAGACCCGGCCGTGCCGGCGATTGAGCATCAGCTGTATGCGATGCCGATTGTGACGGTGGGGAAGAAGATGAGCTCGAAGGTACTGTGGAATGCGATTGCGGCGGGCAGCTACCTCGGCTACGGGGCGACGAAGGCGATGGCGGAGATTCTTGAAAAGACGCGCTATTGGGAGCTTGAGCCTTATTTTGATGTGTCGAACGGGCGCGGGCTGGCGCTGATCGGCACCGATTATCTGGTTTATGTGGATCGGCCAGGAATTGTCGAAGTGGAGGTGGAAAAGCACACCTACGACGCTGCCTGGGTGGATGTGGCAACTGGTGAGCGCACGCCGATAAAGGAATACAAAGGGGAACATTTCATAGGTGAGCCGCCGAGTAAGGATCGTGAGTGGATCTTGCACTTGTCTCGTGAGGGTCGCAAGGAAGGGATGCTCAAGAGCTACAAGTTTGAAAGCGAAGTCATCATGATGCAGGAATTTGAGATCGACCCGAAGCGTATTCCCTTTACCGTTGACGTCAAGGACAATGCGGACTTGAAAGCGGATTCGCCTGTGCCTTACACCGTGACGATCACGAAGGATTCGCGGGCCACGCGGTTTATGCAGTATCTGATTACTGCTGATGTGCCGACTGAGTTGCAGGGGATGCGGGTGATCTCGACCAAAGACAAGGGCCCGATGGTGCTGCCATCGGCTCTGGCTACGAAGTTCCCGGCGGTGTTGAATCTTCGTTTTACCGGGATCAATTCCAATGGCAAGGTCTACTTTATTGATCGTATTGTGAGGCTGGTGAAGTGATTCTGGCAATCGATACAACTCATGAGGTGGGCAGTCTGGCGCTAGTAGAAGGCGGGCAGGTGATAGAAGAAGTGACGCTCGATGGGGGCGATGGTTATGGGCACCTGCTTTTCGAGGCCCTTGGGGCATTGCCAGTACACATGAAGGATGTCGATGGCTTTGCGGCAGCTTGCGGGCCGGGCACCTTTACTGGTGTACGCATTGGCTTGACTGCGGTAAAAGGATTGGGTGAGGCACTGGGCAAGCCTGTCTATGGAGTAAGCAATCTTGAGGCCCTTCTGGGTTATGGCAGCGGCTTGGTTGTGCCGTTTTATGACGCGCGCCGGGGGGATGTATATGCTCGTTTGCTCGATGGGAGTGAAGTCGTGATGCCGCTCGATCGGGTGCGGGAGTTGATCGACAGGGAAGTCGAGTGGGTTAGTTTTGAGCCGGTCGAAGGCTTGCCGGTGACGATTGCTCCCCGAGTGATCGCTGGCGCAGTTGCCAAGCTGGCCGAGAAACGCTGGCTGGCCGGAGAACGGCCCGATCCTGCTGCTCTTGATGCCAACTATGTTCGGCGTACCGATGCCGAGCTCAATTGGCGGGAAGCGTAACTTTGCCAGTAGCAGTCCACTCGACGGCTCGCACCAGAAGTCGCTGAAATTCGGGGACGTCCAGGTTGGGATTGGCTTCGTTTTTCCAGGTGTGACCGAGCATGGTTGTGTAGACACGGCCTTTGCCATATTTGCGAACCCAGTCCATCGGTTCATTTCGTTTGGAATCTTTGCTGTAGGCGTAGGTGAGGATGTGCAGGTGTTTGAGTGCTTCGGGCGGGCCGTGCTGGCCGTGTGTGAGCTGCTCTGCTTTGTGTTGCCAGAAGACGGGTAGCCCCCGGGTGATCGGGTGTTTGGTGTCGAGTATGTCTACTCGGAAGTCATGGCGAGGGCCGTGGCCGGGGGCGAAGCCTTCTCCTGCGGGAACGATCATCGGCTTTTTCTGGATGTCGATTACAAGGCCCGGGCCGAAGAACTTGTCACGCCACAAGAGACCCACGATCTGGTTGTACTCAGGCCATTTGAGGAAGGCATTGTTGGCGGCGTGGAAGATGACAACGCCTCCGCCTTTGCTGAGATAGTTCAGGAAATCCTGCTCGACAGCTTGTGGCCAGCGGCTTCCGTTTTCCAGGTGGCCGCCGTTGAAGTTGTTGATCACTACCTGATACTGATCGAAGTTGGGGCGCCAATTTTCACCTTGGGCAGGCGCGGTTGAGACGTCGACGGTGAATCGCCCTGTGCGCTCGAGCGTGGCCTTGAGAAAGTTGGTTGCGGCTTTCCAGTCGTGATTGTTCATGCCGTCGATGATGAGTGCCCGTATGGGCTGGGCGTTGATTGGCAGGGCTATTGCGAGGAGTAAGAGCAGGCGCATGGCTAATTGTGTGGTGTGATTCGGGCTTCGAGCAGGTCAATGTCACGCTCAATTTCGTGGAGCGCCTCGTCTCCGATCTTAAGCTCTTTCCGCATCTCGAGGATGGC
>JAPKYY010001066.1 GCA_026394095.1 Acidobacteriota bacterium
AATCCGCAGCCAGCACCGGATTCAGCTCCACTGCCAAAAATCGCGCATCATGACGCAACCGGCGCAACAGAGCACTAGTCAATGCACCCGTACCAGGCCCCAACTCCACAACTGAATTGGCCTTCTCAAGATCCACCGACAACGCCATCCGATGCGCCAAATGCTGAGAACTGGGCGCAATTGTCGCCGTCGACAGCGGCGCGCGCACAAACTCCCGCAACAGCAAAATATGCTCGCGAAACGATTCCTGTGCAGGCTTGCGTCTAATCATTCTCGGATTGCATCCAAACGAATCGTAGCAGGTCTCTCACCCCTTCGGCATCCCGTCTGATCCAAAACATTTTCGCCTCTCCATGTAGTCTACAAATCGAACCAATTCAAGCTATCGATTTGTCATGTCGAATTCATCATGCCAGAATCATGTTTCAAGCTCATGGCAATTCGAGTCGCTTTACACCACCGCACCGTATATAACTACGACCGCCTCGTCACCCTCTCCCCACAGGTGGTCCGACTCCGCCCCGCCCCCCACAGCCGTACCCCCATCCACAGCTACGCCCTCAACATCAAACCCGCCAATCACTTCATCAATTGGCAACAAGATCCTCAAGGCAACTACCTCGCCCGCCTCGTCTTCTCCGAACCCACCAGCTCCTTCTCCGTCGAAGTCGATCTCGTCGCCGACATGAGCGTCATCAACCCCTTCGACTTCTTCCTCGAACCCTACGCCGAAATCTTCCCCTTTACCTACGAAGACTCCCTCCACCGAGAACTCCGCCCCTTCCTCGAAACCATCCCCGGCACTCCCCTCTTCGAGCAATTCCTCGCCTCGATCGACCGCACTCCCCGCCGCCCCATCGCCTTCCTCTTCGATCTCAACGCCAGCCTCAACCGCCTCCTCCGCTACACCATCCGCATGGAACCCGGCGTCCAGACGCCCGAAGAATCTCTAACCCTCGGCAGCGGCTCCTGCCGCGACAGCGCCTGGCTCCTCGTCCAGGTCCTGCGACGATTAGGCCTCGCCGCCCGCTTCGTCTCCGGCTACCTGATCCAGCTCAAAGCCGACGAAAAATCTCTCGACGGCCCCTCCGGCCCCGAAGCCGACTTCACCGACCTACACGCCTGGACCGAAGTCTATCTCCCCGGCGCCGGCTGGGTCGGTCTCGATCCCACCTCCGGCCTCTTCGCTGGCGAAGGCCACATCCCCCTCGCCGCCACACCAGAGCCCGCCTCCGCCGCCCCCGTCACCGGCTTGGTGAGCCCCTGCGAAGTAGAATTCGAACACATCATGGAAGTCCGCCGCGTCCATGAAGACCCCCGAGTCACCAAACCCTACACCGACGAACAATGGGCCGCCATCGACAAACTCGGCGACCAGGTAGATCAGGATCTCGTAGCAAACGACGTCCGCCTCACCATGGGCGGCGAGCCCACCTTCGTGTCTATCGATGACATGGACGGCGAAGAATGGAACACCACTGCTCTAGGCCCCGAAAAAGAGCGAAGAGCCGGCCAGCTCATCCGCCGCCTCCGCGATCAAATCGCCCCCAAGGGCCTCCTCCACTACGGCCAGGGCAAATGGTACCCCGGCGAATCCCTGCCCCGCTGGGCCTTCACCTGCTACTGGCGCACCGACAACACACCCCTCTGGCGCGACGACCAGTGGATCGCCAACCCCGAACAGGATTACGGCCACACTGCCAAAGAAGCCCTCGCTTTTGCCGAAGGCCTCGCCGCCCGCCTCCTCATCTCTCCAGACTTCGTCATCGCCGCCTACGAAGACCCCCTCGAGTACGTCCATAAAGAACGTCAGCTCCCCGTAAACGTAAACCCCGAGGACAACAAACTCGCCGACCCCGAAGAGCGCGATCGTTTCCGCCGCATATTCGAACGCGGCCTCGACCAGCCCTCCGGCTTCGTCCTCCCCATCCAGAAGCAACGCGGTAAAGACGGCCCCACCTGGCAGAGCTCCCTCTGGATGCTTCGCGCCCGCCACCTCTTCCTCGTCCCCGGCGATTCCCCCGTCGGCTTCCGTCTCCCCATCAAGAGCCTTCCCTACGTTCCCGACGATCAGGAACGCCACATCTTCGAAATCGACCCCATGGCCCCGCGCGGTCCCCTTCCCTACGAAGCCCCCGCCGCCTCAGCCGGCCTCTGGGGCAAGTCCCCGCAACGCCCCCAGCGCTCCATAGCCGCAGAAGCCACCGACGGCGAAGCCCGCCAGCAGGTCCGCGAACAAACCCTCCCCGCCGGCCCCGACAAAACCGTCCGCACCGCCCTCTCGGTCGAGCCCCGCCGCGGCCGTCTCCACATCTTCATGCCTCCCACAGAAAGCGCTGAAGAATATGTTGAACTCATCATGGCTGTAGAAGACACAGCCGCCAAGCTCAAGCTGCCAGTCCTGATCGAAGGCTACACTCCTCCCTTCGACCACCGCCTCCGCAGCGTAAAGGTCACCCCAGACCCCGGCGTCATCGAAGTCAACACCAACCCCTCTTCTGACTGGCGCACGCTGGTAGACGACACCACACGCCTCTATCACACCGCCCGCCTCTGCCGCCTCGGCACAGAGAAGTTTATGCTCGACGGCCGCCACACCGGCACCGGCGGCGGCAACCACATCGTCATGGGCGCAGCCGAGCCAGTCAACAGCCCCTTCCTCCGCCGTCCAGACCTCCTACGCTCCCTCGTCCTCTTCTGGCTCAACCACCCATCGCTGTCTTACCTCTTCTCCGGAACCTTCATTGGCCCCACTAGCCAGGCCCCTCGAGTAGACGAGACCCGGCCCGACGCCGTCTACGAGCTCGAAATCGCCTGCAGCCTCCTCGACAACCACGGCGTAGAAGAACAGTACATTCCCTGGTTAGTAGACCGAATCTTCCGCAACTTATTCGTCGACGTAACTGGCAACACCCACCGCGCCGAATTCTGCATCGACAAACTTTACTCGCCC
>JAPKYY010000821.1 GCA_026394095.1 Acidobacteriota bacterium
AAAGCCGAATCCATTGATTGTCCAAAAACTCCGCCAGGATCGGATTACTGTGAATTACCGAAAGCACCCGTTCCGGCTTGGTCTCGACTACAAACAAGATTCGTACCGGCTCATGAATCTCAACCATCTGCCAGGGCAGCCCCGTGCGCAAGTCGCTCTCATAGCCATTCATCACGCCCACCAGGCCCGTGATGTTGTGCGGCAACTTGGTGCCGCAACCGTATCGCTCGTTATCGACAAATGAGAAGTAATATTCAAGATTGATCCCGCCACAGACTGGAATGACAGCGCCTAGAACACGTGCCAGGCTCTCGTCCTTCGGGTCGACGGTCGCGTCATACGAAACGAGAAAAGCCCGGCGATCGAAGAACAACCCCCGAGTAATCTCGCGTCGCCCCACGATGCAAACTGCATTTGTGCAATGGCCATACTCGGGACGAGGCTCGGCCAGATGCTCGGCCCGCTCTTCGACATGGTGCAACGCACCAAGCGGAGAAAGACGATCGTCGGCAGCTTCAAATCGACGTGCACGCTCATGAGCGCTCCACTCACGGGCACGGTCGAGAGACGCCCGAACCCGCGCCAGATCCCCTTGATGAGATGCAGGCATCAGGTCCAGATCATAAAGATCGATATTGTCGTTGCAGGTGTCGTGATAGCCACCGACAAACCAGGTGTCTTCCGGTATATGAATCCCGCGAGCCCGAAGCCCAACACGAACTTCCGGATGATTCGCCATTGAGGCAAAAATGCGCGCATTCGGGCCACCGCGGCGGCCACCACAAGCACCACAATCATGCGCTGATTCGTGAGGGTTATTCAAACTCGTCGAACCGTGTCCAAGTACCACCACCAGCCGGGCCATCGCCTTATGCAAGCCTGCCGGGCCGAGAACACTTGCCACGCGATCTACTTTCTCTGCGATAGTAAATCCGATCATCAAACCTTCGGTAATGTTGTGGCTTTCTGATGTCGCACGCATGAACGTCAGCTCAGTTCGTGCTTCCGGTAGAAACTGGTCATTCAACCATGAGGCGAAAAGTGCATACCGGCGCGGGGCCAATACTCGAGTCAGCAGCGGAAACACCGTAAATACACCAAGAATTGCTGTACTCAGCCATCCCCGGAAGAGTGTGCGCGTTGAGATAAACCCATTCCAGGCGAATTTGGACCACAGCTTCCGCCGGCTCTTCCGGCTCTCCGCCAGATGATGATCGTCCGGATGTGTTTGCTCATTCACTGCATGCTGAGGTGTAACAACAATAGGGCAAAGCGCCGCGCCATGAGCATCGTCAAGACCCGTGTAATGCATGGCAACGCCAAAGAATCCAGCAGCTCCAAAGGTCTCAATCTCTGGATCGACTTCCTCAAGATGCCTGCGGATCGATTCCTCACGCTCATCGATACAGAAAAACACTTGCCCAGCCAGACGCGGCGAATCTTGATTGAGCTTGAGCCCACGCCGATGCTGATCTAGCGGCAACAGGATCTGACGTTCATGCCGTCGTTCATAAGCAAGGTGCCAGATCCGCCGGCGTTCCAGCGAATGAAATGCCAGAACTTCCGATTGAAACTGATGGAACGATGCCGTATCCAAACTCTTGAGTAACTCAAACGAAAAGCCGCAAACGCGGGCTGCTTCAAAAATCTGGGCAGCCTGCACCAGGCTGGCCGTCTCACCGGAAACCTCTTCCAGTTCCTCCTCTCTCTCACCAAGATGGCGCTGCGCAACCAGCGTCAGCGTAAGCCGCACACCAATGAATTCGAGCAGCGAACAAGGCACCATCTCATGCGGAGCCAGCCCGGGTTCCTCTTCCAGTCGGCGCATCATCCCGGCCCAGCCAGGCAATGCCAGCAACTCGGCCCGAAGGAATCCTTCAACAGAAGCTTCGTCCACTCCAAGTGCATCCAAACACGCAAAAACCAGCTCAGCCGGATCTCCCGGCAGTGAGTTGAAAGTAGATCGAGTCTTACAAAGCGCCTCGGGCATCACTCCACCCGATTGATCAAACAATTGCCGCACCGCCGCAAGGAAGCCTTGCTCCCGGTTTGGCATCGTCCAATAAGCCAGGCCCTGATCCAGAAATGAACCCATCAGTCGAATCATCACCGGATGGATGATCTCGTCGATATCGGTTCTCCGTCGCTCAGCCTGCTTCGATGCCGGGCACCCGGCACGCCGCTGGCACAGCGTCAAAATCTGAACAGGCTCAAGTTCGCCTTCACCTAGCAGCCAGTGAATATTTCCTTCGTCGATGTGCCGGATCCCCGGCTTCAACATCGCCTTGCGCAGTTTGCGACGCGTAACGCTCCCGATTCCTACGAGTGCAGCTTCCTCACGCCCCAGCACGTCGTCCAGATCCGCTTCCCGAATTCGGCCCGACGCCAGCGCCGCCTGATAGGCGGCCTCCTTCATGTAAGGCTCTGTCCCATAGACTTCCGCTGCCTCAAGCACCGCCTGGTCAAAGGGAAGATGTTGAAACGCGTGCAAAGTATTGTGGTGAATAAAGACGCCAATCGGCCCCTGCGCAGGCAACAAATGCGAAAGATGGGCGATGATATGGCGAAGGCGCTGTTCTCTCGGCGAAGTATGGAAGGCTGTTTCTGGCGGATGGGAAGAATGCATGGGTTTCGACCTATCCCATAATGCGTGGATCGATGGCAAAAACTCTATCCCTTGAACAGGTTCATTCCGCTCCCGGATTACCGTGACCCCCAGATTGGCTAGCGGAATTCCCCCACAGAGGCGATAGAGCATTTGCCCACTCCAACCCAATACTGATAGAGCACAAGTGGGATTCTCCCCTGTGACTCTTCTGATTGAGGGTGACGATGGCTGCAGATATCCGTCCCGTTGGCGACCTGAATGGTTTGCGTACTTATTGGAAAAAGGACCTTTTGTCCGGCTTCCTGGTCTTCCTGATTGCTCTCCCGCTATGCCTCGGCATTTCCCTCGCTAGCGGTTATCCGCCCATCGCCGGCATTTTTACCGCAATTATCGGGGGCATGCTCACCCCTTTCTTCAGTAATTCCGAATTGACGATCAAAGGCCCCGCCGCCGGCCTGATCGTCATCGCCCTCGGGGCCGTCCAGTCTCTCGGCGAAGGAGATCCAGTTCTTGGCTATAAACGAGCGCTGGCGGTAGGCATCCTGGCCGGTGTAATCCAAATGGCCTTCGGCCTCATGAAGGTCGGAATCCTTGGCGAGTTCTTCCCCGTAGCCGCCGTACACGGCATGCTCGCCGCCATCGGCATCATCATCATTTCCAAGCAAGTCCACGTCGCACTCGGTGTAGCACCTCATGCCAAGGAGCCACTCGAATTGCTGTCGGAAATACCGCACAGCATCATGAATCTCAACCCGGAAGTCGCCATTATCGGCGGCATTAGTCTGCTGATACTCTTCCTCCGGCCCTTCGTGAAGTCAAAGCTGGTCCAAGCCATCCCCGGCCCAATGCTTGTTCTTCTCGTCGCGACTCCCCTTGGCCTCTACTTCGATATCACCCATGACCACCTCTACACCTGGGCTGGCCACAACTTCGCAATCGGCCCCAAGTACCTCGTGCACCTTCCCGGCAGTCTTCTCGGCGCGATGAGCTTCCCCGACTTCTCTGTGCTCTTTACCGGTGAAAGTCTCAAGTGGGTCGCCATGTTCGCCCTCGTCGGCAGCCTCGAATCGCTCCTCAGCGCCAAGGCCGTTGACCTCCTCGACCCCCACCAGCGCCGCACCAACATGAATCGCGACCTCCTCGCCGTTGGCGCAGCAAACACCCTGGCCTCTGCCATCGGCGGCCTCCCCATGATCAGCGAAATCGTTCGTTCCTCTGCCAACCGCAACAACGGCGCACAAACCCGCTGGGCCAACTTCTTCCACGGCTCACTGCTACTCATCCTGGTTGTCTCGGTCCCTTCCCTCTTGAACATGATTCCCCTCGCTGCCCTGGCCGCGATGCTGGTCTTCACCGGCTACAATCTGGCCTCCCCCAAAGAGTTCCACCACATGTGGGCAGTGGGCAAAGAACAGTTGGCCGTCTTCCTCTCAACCCTGATTGCCACGCTGGCAACTGACCTCCTCATCGGCATCGCCGTAGGCATCCTCGTCAAGCTTGCCATCCACGTCTGGAATGGCGCTCCTGCCGCTTCCTTGTTCAGGCCCCACGCCACGGTTCATGCGCACGAATCCGGCCATATGGTCGTCAGAATCGAAAAGGCAATTGTCTTCAGCAACTGGCTCGCAATCAGGGCCAAAATTGGCGAACTCGCCCATCACTCCAAGGTTGTCGTCGATCTTTCCAAGGCCAGCCTTGTCGATCACACTGTTATGAAGAAACTCGAAGAGATGGCCCACGACTGGCAGCTCGAGAATCGCGAGTTGATCATCTCAGGCCTGGAAGAGCATCAACTTCTCTCAACCCACGTTCATGCTGCGAGAGTCCTCAAGACAGCATGAAGTTCCTGATAACTCTACTGGCGGCTCTGCCCCTGGTGGCAGAGCCGAAGATCGCTGACAACAATGCGCATGGCTGGTACATGTACTTTGGCGATCACCAAATCAAACAAACCAAATGGGGCCTTCATCTCGAAGGCCAATGGCGTCGCGAGAACGTAGTCACACAGTGGCAGCAACTCCTGCTCCGCCCCGCCGTCAACTACCAGTTGAACCCGCACATCATGCTCACCAGCGGCTACGGCTTCGTCCAGACCCACCGCTACGGCGACTACCCTGCCAAATCCGCATTCCCCGAGCACCGCTTCTACGAACAGGCTCAAATCGCCTCAAAATGGCGCAAGACCGAATGGACCAATCGCCTTCGCCTCGAGCAACGCAATATCGGTCAGACAACTCTAATCCCAAGTGGCGGCTACAACGTCACCTCCTGGCGATACGAGAATCGTTTCCGATACATGCTCCGCACCAACGTCCCGCTCCCCTTCGGTGAAAACAAGTATTACCTCGGCATCTATGACGAGTTCTTCGTAAACTTCGGCAAGAATGTAGCCTTCAACACCTTCGATCAGAACCGCGCCTACATTGCCCTGGGTAAGAAGCTCCCGCACCAGACCAAGCTCGAAGTCGGCTTCATGGAGCAGACCCTTCAGCACCGCGACGGTCGCGTGATGGAACACAACCACACTCTCCAGATCGCAATCTACTCAAAGCTCCCCTTCGGACACTAAGCGCAACGCTTGGCCACAATGCCGTGTTCAACAGGCAGTATGTGGCGAATCGCGTTCTTATTACTCTCTGCGACAACTTACGCTCAGGACTTCAGCGAAATTGGCCGAATCCTTGATGAAATGACCCAGAAGCTGCGCACCGGCGCAACTGTCGTCGTTCAGCAAAACGGTGCAACGATTTACTCCCGGTCGGCAGGTGATTCTACAGCCTCCAGAACCATCAACATCGCCTCGGCTTCCAAGTGGCTCAGCGGCTTCGTCCTGATGACCGTCGTAGATGAAGGCAAGCTCTCGCTTGACGACACCGTCGACCGCTACCTCCCTGAATTCAAAGGCACCACCGGCAAAGCCACCATCCGGCAACTCTTCAGCATGACTTCAGGCTTCGGCCCGACAGATCCACCCTGCGTCAACGACCGCCGCACCACACTGGAAGCCTGCGCAAAAGAAATTGCCACGGTCTCTCCTGCTGTCCCACCTGGCACAGGCTTCATCTACGGCAGCACGGGCATGCAACTCGCCGCTCGAATCGCCGAGATCGCCACCGGCAAGCGCTGGGCCGACCTCTTCCGCGAACGCCTCGTCCTCCCCCTCGGTCTCACTGGCACCCGTGTCACCCTCCTCCAGGCCGACGACAATCCGCTCATCGCCGGTGGCTGCGTCTCAAACGCAACAGACTACCAGCGAGTCCTGAACGTGATCCTCAACTGCGGCGTGCACGAAGGCCGCCGCATCCTCTCCAGCCGCGCCGTAGACACTATGCTTGCCGACCAGACCCGTGGTGCAAGAATCATTTACTCGCCCTATTCCCAATACGACGCCACCCGCCCTGGCTCCGGCGGCACTCGCTACGGTATCGGCAATTGGCGCCAAACCGTCACCGATGGCGTCCTCGAAGAATCCAGCTCCACCGGCGCCTTCGGCTTCACCCCCTGGATCGACTACTCCCGCAACCTCACCGGCGTCCTTTCCATCCTCAACGACAACCCCGACGTCTTCCCCTACTACATCCGCATCCGAGAAGTCCTCCGCACGCAACTTCCACCGGCAAAGCTAATCCGGCGCGGAGTCACCAACGCCGCCAACTATTCCTCCGGCAAACTCGTCCCTGGCCAGATCGCCACCATCTTCGGCGACGGAATTGGCACAACATCTCCCCGCATCACCATTAGCAGCCTCAACGCGCCAATCCTCGCTTCCTCCCGCAACCAGCTCTCCATCGTTGTTCCCTTTGAACTCGCGGGCCGCACAGGCGTTGACCTCAAAGTGAATGACCTCCCCTCAATCGTCGTACCCTTTGAGACAGCCGACCCCGGTATCTTCACCCTCAGTCAGGACGGCACCGGTCTGGCCGCTGCACTCAACCAGCCAACCGCGCCTGGCGACATCGTCGTCCTCTATCTCACTGGTACGGGCGCACTCAATCCTCCCGGTGCCAACACAGGCCCAGCCACAGCATCCTTAAAACGAGTCGTCGGTAGAGTGGAAGTCGAAATCGATGGCAGACCCGCCGAAGTCCTCTACGCCGGCACCTCACCCGGCTCAATCGAATCACTCACTCAAATCAACGCAAGGGTTCCCCAGGCAACCCGCTCCGGCAACGTCAGCGTCAAGGTACGCATCGATGGCATCCCCGACGCAGGCAACGCCCTCATCGCCATCCGCTAATCACTCCCAGGGCTTGTCTTTAACAAAGAGCGCATGCGCCTCAATCGGCACCTTCGTGCGGAAATGCTTCTGGTAGGCTGCCACCCAGTTCGCTGCCATCTCATGCTGCGCTGCCGCCAAATCCATCTCACCCTTGCAAACCTTCGCCCGCAGCAAATCCTCCAGCGCATCCTTCACCCTTGAATTCCACACAGAATCCGCATAAGGCTGCGGCCACAAATTACGAACGTCATCCGCGCCCCCAAGCGTCGGTGCAATCAGATAATCCACCTCAAATTGCCGGGGCTGCGGATTACGAATCCCGTACTGCTCAAACACTTGCTTCGCCATCTCCTGCGAAGGCTTGCGCTCATCTTCGCTCGCAGAAAGCACACATACCTGATCCTGTGCAATCAAACGCGTAGCCCCGGGCGTGACCCGCTGATCCGGCAAGTAACTGGCAACCGCTCGCCGCTCCGGCCAGACAAAGTACAACCCAACCAGCAAACAAACCAGGGCCACAGGCGCATACCGCCGCCCTGGTTTATACATGCTCATCCGTGCCCGCAACAGCGACGCCGGGCCCGCGCCTGAAGGCAATTCCACATCCAGCACATCCTGCTTCAGATGCACAAACGACGCCACCGATTTCTCCAGCTCCGCCATCCTCACCCGGCACTGCCAGCAGTGAATCACCTCCGCTGCGTCTCCCTCACCATCCAGAAAGCAAAGCAACTCTTCATCCGTGTAATGCTTGTGGTGCTTCATCGCGGCTCCACCTGCAAACGGGATAGCGCCCGCGCCAGCGTCGCCGAAACCGTCCCCAACGACAAATTCAGCGTCGCCGCAATCTCCCGGTACCGTAGCCCCTCAGCCCGCAACAACAAACAACACCGGTCCCGCTCCGGCAGCGCTGCCACAATCTTCAACATCCGCTCCCGCTCCCTGCGCGCCGCTACTTCTTCTTCCGGATTCATGCCCGGATCCATCAGCAGGCTCTCCGGCAAAGCATCCGCCGGCTTCAGCGACTGCCTCCGCTTCAACGCCAGGTTATGCCCCACCCGAAACACCCAACCACGTAAGTTATCCCTCGGCTTGTCCTTTGATAGGTGGTGAAAGAGGCTAAGGAAAACCTCCTGCAGAATGTCCTCTGCATCCTGCATGGGCAAGCCCAGGGAGAGAATGTACCGCAAAACTGCACCACGAAACTCTTCAAAGAGCTGGCTCACTTCCTCAGCAACCGGCGACGGTTTCGCTGTTGTCTGAGGCCAGACCCACGGGACGAGTTGTGATCGAATTGCGGACACCAGATTACTGCTACATTCCTTCCAGGTTGTTTTTGTTCAACAAAAATGCTGAACAAAATTCACCCTTCCAGAATATTCAAGTTTATGCCCTTATTTTTACTCCTCTGTCTGGCCGCCTCGATTCAAATTGAGGTCAAAGACAGCTCCGGCGCTGCCATGTCCACCTCCGGCCGCCTCATCCATCTCAGCTCCGGCATCGTCACTCCCTTCGAGGTCTCCTCTGAGGGCAGGAAAACTCTCGATACCCCAGCCACCGGCCTCTACCGCATCGAACTCTTCAAACCCGGTTTCGCCACCCAAAGCCTCGACCTCGATCTCAGAACAAGTACCAGCATCACCAAATCAATCACCATGTCCATCGGCTCCGGCACCTACCGCCTCGATGTCGCCAGCACCGCCCCCCTCCCCGGCGTCGAACGCTCCCTCGACGAAATCGCCTCCCCCATCCAGCTCGCCACCGCTGCCGACATCGAAAACAGCGGTGCCCTCAACCTTCCAGATTTCCTCAACCGCCGCCTCAACGGTGTCTATCTCAACGAGATCCAGGGCAACCCCTTCCAGATGGATCTCAACTACCGCGGCTACACCGCATCCCCCCTCCTCGGTACTCCCCAGGGCATCTCCATCTACATGGACGGTGTCCGCCTCAACCAACCCTTTGGTGACGTCGTCAGTTGGGACCTCATCCCAAAACTCGCCATCAGCGAAATGACCATGGCGCCCGGCTCCAACCCACTCTTTGGCCTCAACACCCTCGGCGGCGCTCTCGCAATAGAAACCAAAGACGGCCGCCGCCACCCCGGCACATCAATCTCGCTCACTGGCGGCAGCTTCGGCCGAAAGATGGCCGACATCGAACACGGTGGTTCCAACCAGAAAGGCCTCGACTGGTACACCGCCACCAGTCTCTTCTTCGAAGATGGCTGGCGTGAAAGCTCGCCCTCAAACGTCCGCCAGTTCTTTGGCAAACTTGGGCACCAGGGCCAGAAAACCTCACTCGGCATCACCGTCGCCTTCGCCAACAAC
>JAPKYY010000596.1 GCA_026394095.1 Acidobacteriota bacterium
CCCCAAAGACACACTCGCTTTCTCTCTCACCAATGCTCCCAGCGGTGGCGTACTAAACCCCATCCCCGTCCTCAAATGGAAGCCTACCTCTTCCCAACTCGGCAACAACAGCTTCACCGCCCGCGTTCAAGATAACAAAGGCAACTCTGACAGCAAAAGCTTCACCGTCAACGTAGTCAACACCAACGGTGCTCCGCTATTTGACCCTCAACCAGACGAAACCATCAGCCGTGGAATCAACTTCTCCCGAATGCTGAATGCGCTCGATCCAAATCCGAACGACACACTCACCTATTCGCTCATCTCCGGCCCTATCGGCATGACACTGATCCCTGCGCAGCGCCTTTCCTGGACCCCCACCAATAGCCAGCTCGGCGATTTCCTGGTGCGCGTTCGCGTCACTGATCCGGCCGGCCTCAACGCATTCGCCCAGTTCACCATCACCGTCAAGAACACACTCCCACCCACCGCAGTTGACGACCGCTACGAAATCAGCCTCGGCCAAACCCTCACGGTGCCAGCTCCGGGGGTTCTCACCAACGACATCAACCCCAACCCTGGCCTGCTCACAGCCGCCAAGCTGAGCGATCCCGACAAAGGCTCCGCCAGTCTCAGCAGCAACGGCGCTCTTGGCTTTGTGGCTCCGTCTCTTCCCACCGGGCCAATTCTCGATGTGACGCGGCGCGCCGCCGGCCCCGGTCAAATTGTGGATTACAACTTATCAGCGCCTATCCTGGCCGATTTCACCGGCGATGGTAAGCCGGAGGTGATCTGGTTTAACGGCAACTCTCTTATGGTCAACAGGGGAGATAACGGCGCCCTCTTGTTTATCGCCACCCGGCCGCCGAGTGCGCAAACCTTGGGCCTGTCCTGCCAGATTGGGAACGGCAATAAAATGGGCCCTGTAGCTGCTGACATTGATGACGATGGCATCGTTGAAATTGTGACATCTGCCGCCTGCCTGGGCGATCCAGGTCTTGGAGCGTTGAACAACACCACAGCAGAAAGACTCATTGCTCTTGTCTATGACAGTACAGCCGTCGAAGGCTACCGTGTCAAATGGATCTCGGCGAATCGCCTGGCCCAATCCTCCAATGGCAATGGCATTGGGGTTGGCTCAATGGCTAACTCAGCTTTCACGGTTGCCCGCCTACGCCCCACCGACAAGCCTATGATTCTATTCGGCTCTAACTTTCCCAACGGACTCGGCGGACGTTGCGCAGATGTACGTCCAGGCTCGACCGATGCCGTCTGCCGCTTCGTGTTCGCGGTAAACACTGCCGACGGATCCCTAAACCGAATCTATTACACTTCTCACCCATTCCTCGTACCTTCTCACCAGTACAGCTTATCGGACGGCTATATGGCTCCGGTAGTGGCCGATGTAGACAATGATGGAGCTTTAGAGATTCTCTACCAAGGTACCTTGTGGAACCTGGATGGCACTGTCAAACGTCAATTCGACGGCTTCGACGTGGCGGGCGGCAACGGTGTAACGTATTCCATGCCTCTGGATGTAGATGGGGACCCCGAAATGGAGATCATTACGCAGTACGTCGATGCCGACATTTCCTTTACCTCGCGTCAAGCCACAGGCATCGGTTATTTGAAGGCATTCAAGGCTAACGGAACGCTGCTCTGGACGCTAGGTATACCCGTTCCTCCCTCTAACGTCACGGCCATGACCGCGGCTGATGTCGACCGCGACGGTAGCCCTGAAATCATCTTTGCGATTTATCAATCCATCTGGGTAGTCGACTCCAGAACGGGGCAAATCAGGTATATCAAGTCGCTCGTTACTTCCGATCCTGCCAGCGCGGCATTTGACGTGGCTCGTGGTGCCCCCACTTTCCCGGTCTACGATCTCAACGGCGATGGCATTTTGGACATGGTGGTGCAGTGGGGTGCCAGCACGGTGCGCATCCTGCGGGCGGATAACGGTGCCGATCAAACCCTATTCACTTATCCGGGCAACGCTACCTACTCTCGATTTAGTGACGGACGGCCGCAGCCGGTGATAGCCGATACGGATGGCAGCGGCCAAGCCAGCATCGTCTGGATCCACGATGTAAACCTGAATGGCCACTCCAACCTACAAGTCATAACCGGCAACACCGTACCCTGGCGAAGCGCGCCGGCTAATTACAACCAACAGGCGTTCTGGGGTTCAAACTTCAATGCCAATGGTTCCATTCCACTCACTTATCCACGTCACACGACCAACCCTCGTACGAATATCTTCCGCAATCAGCCTGCCGCGCCCTATCCCAGTGGCTTTACGGGCACTGAGCAGACGCGCTTTACGTACTCCGCTAGTAGCGATGGCCTGAGCTCGGCTCCAGCCAATGTCGTGATCGACATCGCACGCAATCGAAAGCCGCAATTCACGTCGATTCCGCCTTCGGTGAAAATAGGGAATCAAGAGCTGGTCTATCTGGCCACAGCCGTAGATCCCGATCCAGGCGACACCATCACCTACGGCCTGGCGGCACGCTTCGGCCCCAACGCGTCAGATTGTTGTTCGCAAATCGTAGTGGATAGCGCTCCGATAGGCACCGTGCTGAGCCAGTCGCCCAGCGCCAACGCCACTTTGCCGCAAACAGAACGTGTGAATGTGACAGTGTCGAAGGGGTTGGCCCCGATCGCAGTCCCCAATGTTGTCAGTCAGGTTTCCACTTCGGCTACAACGACGCTCGCTAGCTTGGGCTTCACGGCTGCTATCACCAACGTGTATTCCGACACCGTGGACCAAGGTGAAGTAATCAGCCAGGTGCCCGCGGCCGGAACCGTGGCAACGCCTCCGGGCCCTGTGGCACTGAACGTGTCGGCCGGAAACGGCTTGTCGCTGCGGCTGTCTCGCGCTTTCACCACCGCCGACGTTGCCATCCCCTTCACCATCGCCGCAACGGATTTGAACGGTGTAGATATCGCTCCGCCTCCGATGACTTTCGCCGTCAGCGTGCTGCGCACTCCCACTGCCGGGCCGCTTCCGAGCGTGGCCGGTAACTCGGTGGTTCCCGGCATAACCACGCTGGGGCTCTTCCGCCTCACGGGCACGCACACCCCAACTGGCCGCGTCGTCTTTGCTGACTTTGCTGTCTCGGAGCCTAGACCTGCCACTGGCCCATCCATGAACGACGACTACGTCAAGCTCACAGAAGCGATGGCTGACATCGACGTACTGATCCGCCAGGGCAAAGCCGCCCTCGCTGCCAACAATGAACCGCTTGTCAGATCGCTCTTGACGCAAATGGTAACCCGTTGGCGCCAGGTAAACCTGTCTGACCTCAAGTTCGACAGTCCCTTTGCGCTGGGAACAGACTTCTTCCCCACGCCGGATCAGTATGCCAGCTTTGGCGGCAGCCCCACCCCGGACGATCAGCTCCTGGCGCAAATCCGCGCCGATTCCATTGCAGATCTCAAAGAATGGACCGACGCGCTTCTCGCCCCAGGTACGCCTCTTTCCACCTTGAGGGCTCTGGCGGTCAAGTTCAGCACTCGGGCTGCCCGGGCCAATGGTCTGGTCGCCAGCGAATCCGGACTCATCCAGGATCAGGCCGCTATCACCGTATTGCTATCCCGCCGGCTACCCGGCCTCTACGATGCGCTAATGAGCGAAATCGCTCGCAGCCTCAGCATCCCTCCTGCAATCCAACCCTTGTCGGCAGAACCGTTCACTGAAAATGAACAGTCTGCGGCTTCACCGAAAGCGCCAATCCGCAAAGAATCCACTCTTGCTGAGGTATTGACTACTCAGGCAATGCAATATGTGGTGGACACGATGATCGATAACTTCAACAAAAAGTACGCCGCCGCCAAGCAGTACACCACTGAAATTATCGGCCAGGCCAAGTATGCGGGAGCTGTAGTTGCTATAACGCAGCACCTGCGCCAAATCCTCCACGCCCAGCGATTGGAAGGCGTCGTCTCTGGCGCGTCCTTGTCCTTCCGCGTCTTCGAGGCTCCCTATTCCATGATCGAAGCCAATGTCGAGAAAACGTATCCTGAATTAAACCAGGTAGTTGTCATTGGCCCCGAGCTCATTTCAACGGGACCCGTCAATGCAGTCATTGA
>JAPKYY010000888.1 GCA_026394095.1 Acidobacteriota bacterium
AACGGCTACATCTACGTAGTCGAGGTCCTGATCAAGCCACGCGTCGAGGAAGGCGTCAAGATCGATCGTGACGACTTCCAGCTCCTCATCACCGACGACGGCCAGAAGACCAAGCCCTTTGCCCCAGCCCAACTCACCGGCACCGGCGGCCTTGTTCTCAAGTCCGAGCGAGGCCCAAGCTCAGGTGCAATGGGCCAGAATAACGGCCCCATTTGGCGAGGCCCTGTAGGTACCGGCGGCCCGATGCGCCTCCCAGGCAACGGCGGAGGCATTGGTAACGCAACTACCCAAATCGAGACGCCGACCGTCGAAGAGAATGACAAGAAGGAAAAGGTCAACCCGATGAAGAAGGTTCTAGAAGAGAAGGAACTTCCCGCCGGCGAGATCAAAGTAGATACTAAAGGTCTGCTGTACTTCCCGATAGACGGCAAACACAAAACCAAAAACATCGTCCTGCTCTACCGTGGACTCGGTGGCCGCATCGACGTCGAATTCAAATAACGTGAACATCTTCGAAGTAGATACCCCCGCAATCGTAGTTGACCTGGACGTCATGGAGGCCAACCTGCAAAGGATGGCTGCTTACACAAAGGCGCACAACCTCCGCCTACGTCCGCACACCAAGACACACAAGAGCCCACTGCTAGCCCGCAAGCAAATCGACCTCGGTGCCAACGGCATCACCGTAGCCAAGCCCGGCGAAGCCGAGGTGATGCTCGCTGCCAAGCCTGACGATCTGCTGGTCGCCTTCCCTACCCTGGGAGCCACAAAGATGGCCCGCCTGAAGGAGGTGGCCCGTCACACCAGCCTGACTGTAGCGCTCGATTCCTTCGAAGCCGCCAAGGCACTATCAGAGGGTGAAGTCCCCGCAAAGATCCTCGTCGAGTTTGACGCAGGGCTAGGCCGCGTCGGCATCCAGCCCCACGAGCTCCCAGACATGATCGCTGCCATCAAGAAGCTGCCTCACATCCAGTACGACGGCATCTCCTTTTATCCAGGCCACATCAAGGACCTCGGCGAAGAAGGCCTTGGCATGATCGAAGCGCTGAACGTGCTTCTCAATCAGACGGTCGACAATCTCGAGAAAACAGGGCACTCACCTCGCATCGTTTCCGGTGGTTCAACGCCGACCATGTTCCAATCCCATCGCCTCGAGGCGATGAACGAAATCCGTCCCGGCACCTACATCTTCAACGACCGCAACACCGTTATGGGCAAAGCCTGCTCTCTGGACCAATGCGCCGCAACCATCATTGCCACCGTTGTGTCGACAGCACATAAGGGCCAAATACTGATAGACGGCGGCTCAAAGACCTTCTCCTCTGACCGCTTGTTGAACGACCCTGGCGTCAGCTTCGGCAAGGTATTGAACGCCCCCGGCGCTCACTTCCACAAGATGAACGAGGAGCACGGCTTCATCGACATCACCGGGTGTGAGCGAAGCTTCCACGTCGGCGACAAGCTCCAGATCCTCATGAACCACGTCTGCGTAGCAATGAACCTGCAAGAGCAGGCCATCGGCTACCGCAATGGCACTGTCGAAACTGCCTGGCCAATCGCAGCCCGCGGCAAACTCACCTAGGATCCCAGTCGACACGAAGCAATCGCTGCAGGTTGACCTCAACCGGCGGCGAATTCGGATCAATCACCCGGTAGTAGTAGTTTGAAGTTGCCTTCACCGTCGCTGTCTCCCCGGTGGTCGGGTCCACAACCCGGAAGGTTCCACTTAACAGATCGCCTCGAACCCTTGCGATTTTGTCGGACGATTCGAAGGTACGGCTTTGTAGCGCGCTGATCTCTTGCATTGTTCGAATCGCATTTTCGGCATCTACAGCCTGAAACTTGCGGTCCATTGCCAGCCATTGGGCATTCACCTTCCAGCTTGCCAGCGCATGCCCAACAGCCTCACGCGCCTCAGCTTCCGCTTCAGGCTTGGCGAAGTATCCATAGATGGACGCCACGCTCCAGTTGGTCATGGCCGCATTCTAGTAAACCTCTGTCGCCACAAAGACCTGACCGCGTTGTCCCTGGTATTCAAATTCGACCTCGCCAGCATGGAGCATCGCGCGCATTGGGTTGCCATAGCGATAGCGCTGCGCCGCCATTTGCTGTGCCATATCTGGCCGCTCTCTCTGACTCAGTACCTTTGCACCCCGAAGTCGAAGATTTAGCCAATACAAACCGGCCTGAGAGCCCGGCAAGTACCGCAGCAGTATCATGCTGGAGGCACCGGTGGCACTGTAAGTGGAACCTTCTCTGAGTCCAAATGAGGCCATGGTCTGATCTGGCACCAGGTAGTTGCCCAAATTACGGTCACCCACAAAGACAGTAGCGTTCGGGCCAACAGCACTGGCCTCAACGCGATTGTCAAAAGCCCCCATACGAAAGAGTCCCAACTCGGTTCGCCAACTGGAAGGAAACTCGGTCGAGAAGGATTGTTCCCTGCCCTCAACCCGCCGCTGGTAAGAGTGGGACCGGAACCGGAAACTCTTCAGCATCTCGACCATTTGGGGTAGCCGCTGGGAAAACTGATTCGCCGGCGCCGCAGCGACATAAAGAGTCCCGGCCTGTCCCCGAATCGCCAGCATGGCCCGAGCCTGCACTGCTCCACTGGCAATAGAACCGCTGAACTCAACCTCAACCTGCCCCCCATCACCCTTCATTCGAATATTGGTTGGAGCATCAATGGGCCCTATACGCTTTGAAGCCATTAGTCTTCGCATGACGGTCTGAGCGTCACCAGCCGAAGCGACAGGCTCGATAGCAACCAGGCTCTTTCGGTCAGCAGAGAAGCAACGGACCCTTCCTTCGTTGGCTTCGAGAACCCAGTCTGGAGGGCGTTGGAGATCTATGTTTTGTGCCAGCATCAGTAGAAGTAAGAACATCTATCTGGTATGGCGCAATTGCCAGCAGAATCACTTCAAGGCAGCAGGCGGGTCTGCAAACTCCTTTGCACGGAAACCACAGTAATGTCGTCGTTCTGGCCCCACGCGCGGGCGGCTTCGGCTATAGTCTGAGCGGGCTTAGCGCTGAGGTCGCGTGTGCGGTCAAATCCGAAGAGTTCGCGTTGGGTGTTTTCGGCTTCTACGACTCCGTCTGAGAGCAGGACGAAGCGGCCTGCAGGGGCAGTCACTTCGCCGAAGGCGCTGTCAGGTACTACGCCGAGCGGCAGATTGGGTTGCATCTCGATTTCCTTGCCGTCGCGGTAGACCGGGCAGTGGCCGGCGTTGGCGATTGTGGCGCTACCGCTGGCTTCAAAGATGACACTACAGGCCGTTACGAAGCCGCCTCCGGTGCGTCCAGCAAGGCCGGCATTGAGTGCTTGCAAGACGGCTGAGGCCGAGCTGGCATGGGCCGTGCGTAAGATGCCCACGACGACCGAAACCAGCATCGCCGCTCTTAAACCTTTTCCGCTCACGTCCCCTACCACTACCAGCAATCGGCCGTCGGCGAGAGCGTTGACAAAG
>JAPKYY010000399.1 GCA_026394095.1 Acidobacteriota bacterium
CATTGTTCACGACGGCCCTCATGAATCGAGTGGGAGTTCCGCTGTCCCCATCTATGTCAATGGTGCACTCAATGGTGTGATCTCGCTTGAGGGCACCGATCCCGGTGCGCTGACTACGCTGACTGCAATCTCCAGCCTCGCTTCAGTCGCTATCGAGAGTGTGCGCGAAATCGAAGAGTTGCGACGCGAGTATATCGCCCTCGAGCGCCGGCTTGTGCAGCGGAATACAGGTGGCATTCTCGGGCAAAGCCCTGCCATCCTTAAACTTCTCGACCGCATCGAAAAACTCGCTCCTCGCGAAACCACCGTTCTCATTCAGGGCGAGAGTGGCACTGGCAAGGAGCTGGTGGCCCGGCTGCTGCATGCCGCGAGCCCCCGCGCGACGGCGCCATTCGCCGCGATCAATTGCGCCGCCATTGCGGCCGACCTGCTGGAGAGCGAACTCTTTGGCCACGAGAAAGGTGCTTTTACGGGTGCGGTCGCCCTCAAGAAAGGCAAGATCGAAGCGGCCGATGGCGGCACGTTGTTTCTGGACGAGATCGGCGAGTTGGCCCTTCCCCTACAGGCCAAACTCCTCCGCGTATTGCAAGAGCGCGAATTCGAACGAGTGGGCTCAACACGCTCGCTCAAGGTGGACCTGCGCATCGTCGCCGCCACCAATCGAGATCTGGTTGAAGAAGCACGCCGGAGCCAGTTCCGCCAGGATCTTTACCATCGCCTGAACGTCGTCAGCCTCCGGACGCCTCCCCTGCGCGAGCGGCCTTCTGACATACCTCTTCTCGCTCAACACTTCCTTGCCCTCTCCAGTGACTCAGCACGCCGGAGCAACCTCACGCTTTCAAGCGAAACGGTGCGCGCCCTCGAAGCCTACGACTGGCCGGGTAATGTCCGGGAACTGGAAAACGCGATCGAGCATGCCGTAGTTCTAGCCGAAGGGCCCGTCATCCATCCCACCGATTTGCCAGAGCATCTCTGGCCCACGACCCAGCGTGCGACGGTTGGAGTCTTCCAGGATACGGTTACCGATGCCAAGCGCGACAGCATCCTTCGCGCCTACGAGCAAGCCCAGGGCGACTATAAGGCGGCCGCCAAGATCCTCGGTATCCATCCCAACTACCTTCTACGACTGGTTCGCAATCTCGGCCTCCGCGAGGCAATCCGGAAATAACCCCATGCCCCTCACCTACACCATTGACGCGCAATCAAACGGCATTCTCGTCGCACTTTGCGGCAACCTCACGCTGGGCCCGCAGTTAGCGAAATTCACCAAAGAGCTGCATCAAATTCTTGCAGCCTCGCAACCAAAGGGACTCATCCTCGACCTATCCGAGATCAGCGAAATCGACAGCTCAGGCCTCGGCGAGCTGGTAATTCTTTACACGACCTCCGGCCACCAAGGCTCACGCCTCTGCCTGCTCAAGCCCTCGGAACGGGTCTTTCGCGTGATCCAAGCCACACACCTTACCGAAATCCTGCCCCAATTCGCAGACCTGCTGGAAGCATCCAGATGGATTGATTCAGTTCAGCAATCCGGGCACTAGCTACGGGTGATACGGGGAACGAATTTTCGGATTTTGCGCTATTGCCGCAACTTCTTCATTTCGGTTTGAAAGACATTCCATGCTGGCTTGGCATTGCCTTGAGTATCGTGGAGACCATTGGTCTGTAGAAAACTGTCGAAGGTCTTGTAGTTCTTGATGCCGTAGAAATCAGCCAAGTCACGGGTAAACTTGTCGGTAAAGTCCGAGAGCATGAAGTAAGAGCCAGCGATGATCACATCCCGGTTGGCGCGCATCTCATCGAAAATGTTTTTAAGGAATGTTGCCTGCTTCTCTGGCGAACTGCCATTCTGAGCTGCGCTGGCATATCCAATCTCCTGGAGAATGACAGACCGGCCGTCGGAAAACTGCCGCATGATGCCAAAGTCATTCTTTACGATGCCGGGGTCTTTCATCGTGAAATCGCCGCGAATGGGGTAGTAGGTGATCGCGAGAAAGTCGAAACGGTCATTGAGAGGACGCATG
>JAPKYY010000484.1 GCA_026394095.1 Acidobacteriota bacterium
GCTTCACCGCCAGCGGCCTTTACGAACTCCCCACCCGTATCACCCTCGCGCCAGTCTTCCAGTGGGGCAGCCGACGTCCTCTCAATCCACTACTCACCACAGACGTCTTCCGCACTGGCGCCTTCCCAATCTCGGCCCGCCCAGTGGGTGTTGCTCGAAACAGCCAGTGGATTCCATCAACTGCGTCCTTTGATCTCCGCGTCATGAAGACAATCCCGATGCTCAACGAACGCGCTCGCCTCCAGTTCGGCGTCGAAGCCTTCAACCTTCTGAACCACACCAATCGCCTCCGTGTCAGCCCCTATTTAACCAGCACCTTCGGAACTCTGATAGAGGCCCAAAACCCCCGTCAGATCCAGCTCATGATTCAGTTTGAATACTGATTCAGTAAATTGCTTGAGAAAGAATATGACACAATAGTTGCAGGAGAAAGTCTTGATACAGCCTCTGATTTCAAAGAAATCCGCCGTGGGCACCCGTTCTCAGGCAGCCCGGCAAACCCTGACAGAAGCCACCCTCAAGGCTTCCACTCTCCTTCAGGTCTCACAAGCGGAACTCGCACGAATCCTTGGCCTCAGCCCGGCCAGCATTTCACGAATGGCCTCCGGCGGCTATCTCCTCGACCCCGATTCCAAAGAATGGCAACTCGCTGCCCTCTTCATCCGCCTCTTCCGTTCGCTCGATTCGATTACCGGTGGCAACGACGAAGTCGCAAGGCATTGGCTCCGCAATCACAATACAGCCCTTGGCGCCGCGCCTGCAAGCCTGCTCGGCGAAATCACGGGTCTGGTCTCCGTTGTTCAATATCTCGATGCTTCCCGCGCCATCGTCTAGACAAATCGCTGCTGCCCGACGCGAACGCCAATTCAAAGCATGGCGGGCGGTAGAAGCTCAGCACGTTGTATCCACTCTGCGTCTCACAAACAACGATCCCGGCCGACAGGAACTCCTCGAGCAGATCCTCGAAGAATCCAAACCCACTCTCCCTGCGGGCACAGAAAGGCTCCACTATCTGTTGGCCACGCCCTTCCGTTATCCCCCGTCACGTCATGGTTCCCGCTTCCGCCTCTGGCCTGACCCCGGTGTCCTCTACGCCGCTTCTCACCGGCGCACCGCCTGCGCAGAGATGGGTTATTGGCGCTGCCGCTTCCTTCGCGATAGCCCAGGGCTAACCACCATCCCCGCTGCGGCTCAAACCCTTTTCCAACTCGGAGCCTCCGGCGAAGGAATCGATCTCACCGAGCGCCCGCTCGTGAAATGGCAGGAATTATGGGGCCACCAATCCTCCTACATCGCCACCCAGTCGCTAGCCCGAGATGCCCGTATCCTCGACATGCACTGGATCGCCTACCAGTCTGTCCGCGACCCTGAATCCGGGCTCTGCTACGCCATCCTAAACCCCGGCGCCCTTCGTCCACGGCAACCACTAGCTCGTGAAACCTGGTATCTCACCGTGACAACCGACTCAGCCATTTGGCAACGCGAGCGCGAGCGCTTCGTCTTCACTTTTCTTTAGCAACGCTACTATCGCGTGGCCTCGGGCGCCAAAGCTAAGAGTCGACCCCTCCGTGACTCACAAACTGCTATATTCGCGGAATGCCTCCATCCGGGGTATCCCGACAATCCGACTGCCTCACCTGCGGTGCCAGGATCACAGCAAAATTCTGCCCTGAGTGCGGTTAAAAACCCGTCCACGCTCACGACCTCGGAATCTCCCACCTCGCCCACGATTTCTGGCACGAATTCACCCATCTCGACGGCAAGATCTGGGGTACCTTCCTCGCTCTGCTTTTCCGCCCGGGTCAGCTCACGGTTGACTATTGGGCCGGACGTCGCGGCCTCTGGATGCGCCCGCTTCGCATCTTCCTGATCGTCTCTGCTTTATCGCTGATCCTCACTCCGCAAGCCGCCGGTCCCCTTGGTATGAAGATCCTCGCTCGTGAAGGTGCAAAGGGTACAGAACTCACAATTGGTGCCCGCGCCACCCCGTTCAAGATGCAGCAGGGTGTTCAGATCAGCAAAGGATTCGAAACCCGCGACGGGGCAATGACCATCCAGCTTGACCGCACTCTTACCCCCGAGAAAATTGTCGAGCTCAATGAAAAGATCCACAAGTTTTACAAAGTGATCCAATATCTGGGGCTCGCCATATGTGCTGCGGTGAGCCTCCTTTTGGGTCGCAAGATTCAACCCTTCTATGGGGCACATTTGATCTTTGCCCTCCACTACTACAGCTTCATCTACATCCTCACCGGCATCGCTACTTTTCTGCCCATCCACCCCGGTATTGCAACAACCACACGCCTGGCCTACCTCACAATCGCCATTTGGCGCCTCATCGGCTCTGGTCGTAACTCCACTCGCAAGTATGGTGTTGACTGGTCTTCTCTGTGGCGAGCTGTAGTCCTGTTCACCAGCATCAGCGCCTCAGAACTCGCCGGCCTCGGCCTCTCCAGTGCCCTGGCACTCAAGTTCATCAAATAAGCGAATCGCCACTGTGCACTCAGGCAAGCATCGGTTTCACTACCTGCCCATGTACATCGGTAAGGCGGAAGTCGCGCCTCGCTCCATGCCACACCTGTACTACTCGTACACCCTTCTCAACCAACCGGCGTGCCATCAGCATCTGGCACCCATTCCAATCCTCTGGTAACGCACCGCCTGAATCAGGCGGCTCGAGTCGGCTTCGTTCGGCTTTACCGTCGATCTCACTACACCAGGGTCGTCAAACCGCAAGCCGCCCATCGGCGACGACAGCTTGGCGCTGTGGCAGCCGAAGCATTTGGTGGCCAGCAATGGACGCACTTTCGTCTCGAAATAATCAACGCCAGGAT
>JAPKYY010000132.1 GCA_026394095.1 Acidobacteriota bacterium
CAACCTGCCGCGGGTACTCTGACAGGTAGGGAGATGCACCAACCCGAACCGTCTTAACCCTACTCCTTCATTTTCCTCAATGTTTGCGTGATTTTCACACTCTAGTCCAGCCTCTGTCTGTGCTTGTAAACACTCCGGCACATGGGTAACAAAAGTTTCTAACCACATAGGAAAGGCATCGGAAAGGCATCAGGGAAAGGCATCAGGCTGAACTGTCCCAAGGCCATCCTCTCTTTTTCCTCAATGTTTTCGAAGTGTTCTATCCCATTCCCCGCCACGAAATGCCTCCAGACTTCCCGAAAAATTCCGGCACCATGACCCAAGTGGCATGGAATCTGCAACTTAGCACAAAACCTAAAAAGCCCGGATTTTGACCAAATCACGGTCGGGATGGGGATGCCCGCACCAACTCAATAATCACCCTGTAGCCACCTGCCACGGGGAAGGCTGATCCACTCCCCTGCGGCTGCAACTCTAAAACTCAGTTCGTCACACAGTCTGCGCTAGAGATTTGGCGGCTCGCCAACCTATGCACAATTAAGGCGTAAAGGCCGTACAACTGGCTTAACCTTCTTTCGATGGGTAGAGAACAGATCTTCCGATCACTCACTACGGCCCCTTCGAAGGGGGGCGAACCGGCCTTAAACGGCGCACAATACCGTATCTGCTGCTGCTTTCGAACGTGGCTTCTGCTCTTCGATCGCCTAACGTTGGACGAGATATCTTCAGCCTGGCCCCAGACACCGGTCTCACTCTCTGGCAAACGAATCCGATAAACTACAACCATGCCGCTTTCCGAAGGATCAATCGCATGACCCTTCTGCATCTCGTCCGGGAGGCCGCAGAGAAGAAGATACTCTTTCTGCCCCACGCCGTGCGCCAGATGTCTCGGCCTGATCGAATGATCCGAGTGGCCGAGATTAGAAGCTGCGTAACCACTGGCCAAATGATCGAAGACTACCCTGAAGACGTGCGCGGCCATAGTTGTCTTATCCTGAGTAATAGTGACGATGGGCGTCGAATTCATGTAGTCTGTTCCCCAAAAGCCGATTACCTCGCCATTATCACTGCCTACGAGCCCGATCCGGCTCAATGGGAAGCCGATTTTGCCACAAGGAGATCCGAATGAAATGCGCACATTGTCAAGGCGAGATGCGGCGCTCCACCGCACCCTTTCACGTCGACCGCAAGGGTTATCATCTTTCACTCGATGAAGTGCCGGCTTTGGTTTGCTCGCAGTGTGGAGAGCCGCATTTCGAGGAACGAGAAGTGGAATCGATTCAGACTGTCCTGAGCCACTTGGACGAACAGATGACCCGAATGGCACCCGCCGCCTGATCGCGTCTAGGGAAAGTCGTCAGGCTACAAAGTCGTCAGTAAATGGTGCCTGCTCTGGGAACGGGCCGCGCGCAAAACGTTTAGGGAGACTGACGGGGGGAGACCGACAGACTCTCAGGCCGTCCCGCACCCGAATCCCTGCCCATACCATTCCGATCTAGCGAAGCCCGATTCCCCCGAATCGGGCTCTATCCTCGACCACTTGCAATCCGCACCCGAATCTCCCGGAGCCAACCTGCACGGCGATTTACGAGTTCCGGTAACCCCACGCCTCAATTATCGGTCTGGATAACCTCGACGCCGTACTCTCGCATCCGCAGGTCCACCGAGAGCATTCGCATCTTTTCCGCCTTCGCCTGAGCCACCAGCATCCGGTCAAACGGATCCCGGTGTAGCGGGGGTAATTTCTGCAACTCCGCCAGATGAGCAATCCGGATCGGCAACAACAGGATTCGGATCTGATCCATCTGCCGAACTAAATACTCAATAGCAGGCTCTGGTAGCGGCAGTTTTCCCAGTCCTGCTTGGATCAACATCTCCCAAAGGCTCGCCACGCTCATGTGGACCTCATTTGCTTCATCGAGAAACAAGTCCCGCTGCTGCACGGATAGCTTGGGCGAGTCCGTAATTGCCCACAAAAACACGAGGGTATCCAACAGGGTTTTCACCGTGCGAATTCCGCCAGCACATCCTCAGGTAGGGAATCGTCAAAGTTGTCAGGTACAACAAAGTCACCCTTGGCCGTGCCCAAAACCCGCCGCGCCGGCGCGGTCTCCACAGGCGTCAACCGAACCAGCCGCCTTCCAGACCGCATGATGATCACTTCCTCGCCCGCCATTGCTTGATCGAGCAGCCGGGAAAGCTGAGTTTTCGCCTCATGAACATTCACTTCAGTCATGGCCACATTATGGACTAAGTCCGATTTCGGATCAACGATGGCCAATCATAGAAAACTGTCTCATTTTCCAGTTTCGGCCGGCCTGAAATCCTGGGAGCAGTTCAGGTATAAAGTAGACCCAATTTCTGTTCACCGAACCCTAAAGTCTATTTCTCTTTTCAAATCATCAATCTACACTCGCGCCCGCCCAAGCCGCCAACCGGGATCTGCCATCTTCAATCGGGGTAGGGCCCGCGCCGACCCACCGGTTCTTTGACAATTTGCCCAAGGCTTTACCCTCCTCGGGAGACCGCGCCACACGTGTGTCTCCCGGTATTCCATCCGCCTCGAACCCCTGCGGAAAAGCGAGAATTTCCCGGAAGAGAATCCAACCCGATTCGGGCTTATCTCTCTTAAAATCAGGCGGATGGAATGCCTCTTATGTCGCATTTGCCGCTAACCTGTTACCCTCTAACCTAGATGGCAATCATCTCTCCCGCCCGCCGTGTCGCCTTCGATTGTCTGCGCCGCGTCCATGGTGGCGGTCATTCCGACACCCTGCTCCACGAGCTCTCCAAGCCCCTCGCCTCCCGCGATGCCGCCCTCGCACATGAAATCGTCTATGGCGTTCTCCGCTACCAGAATCAGTTGGACTGGCTCGCTCAGCACTTCTCCGGCCGCCAGATCCTCACCGTCGATGAGCCCACCGCCATCCTCCTCCGTATGGGGCTCTACCAGATGCGCTACCTCGCGCGCATTCCTCCCCATGCGGCCGTGATGGAAGCCGTCGAACTTGCCAAACGCTCTAACAAGCGTGCCGCAGCAGGCCTCGTCAACGCCGTTCTGCGCAAAGTTCATAAGCGCGTCCTCAATTTTCCAGATCCTACGATTGAACTCTGCCTTCCGGAATGGCTCTACATCAAGTGGGTCAAACAATTTGGAGCCGACCTCACCCGCACCATCGCCCTGGCCTTTCTCCGCGCCCCAGAAAAAGGTATGGATCCCGGTGCCCGCTCGATCGTGCCGCACCTCAACCTGCAACCCGGCAATACCTATCTCGATCTCTGCGCCGCCCCCGGCAACAAGACCTGGCAGGCCCTCAAGACCGAAAATCTCAAAGCCATCGCCTGCGACCGTAGCTTTAAGCGCCTTCTGCCGCTGCAACAGATTGGCATCCCGCTGGTTCACCTCGATGCCGCTTACCCTCT
Source organism: Acidobacteriota bacterium (assembly GCA_026394095.1). GTDB lineage: Bacteria > Acidobacteriota > Terriglobia > Bryobacterales > Bryobacteraceae > Bryobacter. The sequence goes on from JAPKYY010000132.1 coordinate 3,424, forward strand.
GCCTTTCAATCGCCCATTCGACCGTATTCTCGCTGATGTCCCTTGCTCTGGCACCGGCACGCTCGGGCGCAATCCTGAAATCAAGTGGCGATTGAACCCGGAAGAATTCGAACGCCAGTCGAGCCGCCAAAAGGAGATCCTCAAAAACGCCCTCGACGCCCTTGCCACCGGTGGCACCCTCGTTTATTCGACATGCTCGCTCGAAAAAGAAGAAAATGAAGAAGTGGTGCGCGCCGTCTGTTCCGATCTAAAAGTTGAGATGCACCGCCGTATCCCCGGCATCGACCCCGGCGACGGCTTCTTCGCCGCCGTCATCCAGAAAACTTCATGAGCCACGAAATCCATATCCTGCCCAGCCTCCTTGCTGCCGATTTCACGCGACTTGGTGAGGAGATCGCGACCGTCGAATCCGCCGGCACCGCCATGCTCCACTACGACGTCATGGATGGACGCTTTGTCCCCAATATCTCGATGGGCCTGCCCATTCTTGAATCGATCCGCAAGGTCACCAAATGCTGGTTGGACGTCCACCTCATGATTGTCGAGCCCGAACGCTACGTCGAGGCTTTCCGCGCGGCAGGTGCCGATTCGATCTCTGTTCACCAGGAAGCCAGCCCGCACCTCCACCGTACTTTGTCCCTGATTCAGGCTACCGGTGCCAAGGCCGGAGTGGTGCTCAATCCCGCTACCCCGGTTCATACCCTCGATGATGTTCTGGGTTTGGCAGACTTCGTGCTTGTCATGAGTGTCAACCCTGGCTATGGTGGTCAAAAATTCATTCCCGCTGCGCTACACAAGATCCGTCAACTCGACCAGATCCGCCGCCAGCGTAACCTTAACTACTGCATTGAGATCGATGGCGGTGTCGATATGTCCAACATTCTCGAAATTTCCGAGGCCGGTTGTGACTGGCTTGTCGCCGGTTCGTCCGTCTTTCGCAGTGAATCTCCGGCTACAGCCGTGCGCGATCTCCACACTCGCGCCGCCTCCGGCAGACAACTGCTCGCCTAAAGCTCTTGCTAAGAGTTAAACTACGAGAGGTACATTGATGCGTTCTTTCTACGTCGTTCGCCTGAGCGGTTTGGTGTTGCTCACGGTCCTTCTGGCCCTCTCATCGGGTTGCCGGAAGCGCAAATACGAAAACCCCATCACCAAAGACACACAGCAGCCTGACAAGGTCTTGTATGACAAGGCCATCGGCGACATCGAGCGTGGCCGCTTCGAAGTCGCTCGCCTCACGCTGCAAACTCTGATCAATACTTACGACACCAGCGAATTTCTCGCCAAGGCCAAACTGGCCATCGCCGATAGCTGGTTCCGCGAAGGCGGCGGTAATGGCTTGGCACAGGCCGAAGCCGAATACAAGGACTTCATCCTCTTCTACCCGACCATGGAAGAAGCAGCCGAATCGCAAGAGAAGGTCTGCATGATCCATTACAAGCAGATGGAGAAGGCCGATCGCGACAACATGCACGCCCTGCGTGCCGAAGACGAATGCCGCCAGTTGCTGATCCAGTTTCCGAATTCGAAGTTTGCCCCGCGTGCAGCCCAGTTTGTCCGCAACATTCAGGAAGCTCTCGCCGAAGGCGAAATGCGCGTCAGCGATTTCTACTACAAGAAGCAGTCGTGGGCGTCGAGTTCCAATCGCCTGCAGGCTCTGACCGACCAGTATCCGCTCTACTCTCGCGCCGACGAAGCCCTCTTCAAGATGGGTGATGCTTACACCAGGATGGGCCCCCGCTTTAAAGATCGCTCCGGCAAGGCTTATGCCAAGCTGGTTCGCGAATACCCGTTGAGCTCTTATGCCGACGATGCCAAGAAGCGCCTGCAAGAGATGGAAATGGCCGTCCCTGAAGCCGACCCCAAGGCCGTGGCGCGTATGAAGTACGAAGCCGAGAACCGCACCAAGGCTGGCATGATGGCTCCCGTCGGGAACATGCTGAAGCGTGGCCCTGACGTGAGGATGGCTGCCAAGACTGGCGACCCCGCCATGACTGCCATCCGTCCGACAATTCCGGTCAATATTCCGATTCCGGTTGCTGCTGGCACTGGTACTACCGACGTTACGGTTTCGACTGTTCCTGACGGGTCCACACTTGACAGCAGTCCTGATGCACGCTTGAACAAGCCTGCCGATCCAGCCGCTGCTACTACCGCTGCTCCTCCTGCCGCCGCTGCTGCTACAGACCAGAACGCCCCGATTATCTCCAAGGGCACCATCGTCCCAGTCAAGAAGCAGAAGAAGGTCAAGGAACCGAAAAAGAAGAAGAATTGATCGCCCGCGTTCTTCTGGCCGACGATAGCCCGCATGCCCAGCGGATTGGTGCTCGCATCCTCGCTGGAGAAGGTTTTGATGTAGAACAGATATCGGATGGATCGGACGTGTATCCGGCCCTCGATCGCTTCTCGCCCGATGTTGTGATCGCCGATGTTTTTCTGCCGAATCGCTCTGGCTACGAGATTTGCCACTGGATCAAAACGCATCCCCGGCACCAGGCTATCCGCGTTGTTTTGACCGCCGGTTTGCTCGAGCCTTTCAGTGAGTCTCAGGCAAAGGCCGCCGGATGTGATGCAATTATAAAGAAGCCTTTCGAGGCGTCGGAGGTGCTCCACACCATCCGCCCACTTGCTGAGGCTGCACAATATTCACGCGGGTTGTTTGCCGCCGAACTCGATCTTCAAGTCACTCCCGTTTCCCGCTTCGCTCCCAGCGCAAACGTGGCTCAGCCTGATATCGACCCCGAGCGTATCCGCGCCGCTGTTACGCTGGCGCTCGAAGCAAGCATGCCCACAATTATCAAGGAGGTTACCGAGCGTGTTCTGATCGCCCTCGGTCACTAAAAATATGGCAAGCGACAATTCATTCGACGTCGTATCGAAAATCGAAATGCCCGAGGTGGTCAATGCCATCTCCCAGGCCCTCAAAGAAGTCATCGCCCGCTACGATCTGAAAGACTCCAAGTCTTCGATCGAGCTCAACGAAAAAGATCTCAAGATCATCCTCGCCTCAGCCGACGACTACAAGATCAAGGCCGTAAACGACATTCTGCAATCGAAGCTGCTCAAGCGCGGTGTGCCGATCGGGAACCTCGACTACGGCACAGTCACCCCCGCAGCGGGATCGAGCGTCCGCCAGGAGATCAAGCTCAAGCAGGGTCTTGAAACCGAGAAGGCCAAAGAAGTGGTGAAACTGATCAAGGAATCGAAGCTCAAGGTCACCCCCTCGATCATGGGTGACTATGTTCGCGTCGCAAGCAAAGACCGTGACACCTTGCAGGAAGTCATCGCTCTGCTGCGCGGCAAAGACTTTGGCGTCGAACTCCAGTTCACCAACTACCGCTAGTTTCATGGCGCGCAAAATCGAATCCCTCAAGATCCCTGGCCCCGTCGGGGATCTTGAAGCTCTCCTTGAAGAACCAGAAGCCGGCGAAACCATCGCGGCCGTTCTTGTCTGTCATCCCCATCCGCAACACGGCGGCACGATGCATACCCGCGTTGTACACCGTACGGCGCGCGGTTTGCGCAAGGCGGGAGCCGTTGTTTTGCGCTTCAATTACCGCGGCGTGAACCTGAGCGAAGGCGCGCTGGACTACCCGCAGGCCACCAAGGTGATTCCGATTGGCTACCCTACCAAGTACCCGAACCGCGAGTACATATCAGATATCACCATCCCGAAAGTCTTCATTCACTCCACCAACGACGAGCATGGCCCCCGGCCTGATTTTGAGGCCTTCTTTGCTACGCTCCCCGAGCCTAAGGAAGTGAAGTGGATCGAATCGAAAGACCATTTCTTTGTCGATAATCTCGAGGCATTTGAAGAAGCCGTAGTCCTCACTGGCCCGCTCTGACATAATAGATGCAGTTATGGCGGCTCAATCTCTTATCGAGAGCGTTCGTCGTCGGCTCCAGATTCAGATCCTTTTCTCGCAGGCCCTGGTTGCCCTGTCGATCGGCGCCGCCGGCCTCGTTCTACTGCTCATTCTCGGCACTCAGGTTTTTGACTGGTACTGGCCAGTGCTCCTCGCGGTTGCCTCTTTTGGATATCTCATTTACCGCGTCTGGAATCGCATGCCAAACGCCTATCAATCTGCCCAGATCCTCGATCAACGGGTTCAGACCTACGACCTGTTCTCCACCGCCCATCACTTCAAAACTCAGCCTCGCACCAGGCTCACCGATGCCTTGATCGAATCGGCCGATAGCGCCGCGGCCCAATACACAGGATCGATGGCCGTTCCGTTCAATATTCCATCCGGTTGGGCACGTGCTGTCGCTCTGGCTACTGTTGCTCTCAGCCTGCTTATCTTCCGCTATGCATTCCAGTCGAGTCTGGACCTTAGCGCTCCGATCGCCCCTGGCATGTACAATCTTCTGGCCTCCGGTGAGAAGCCCACGCAGATGGCCAAGGCCAAGAACAAGATGCCGAATGGCCAGCCGCTCGATGGCTTTGGCCTGACCGAAACCCAACAGCAGCGTGCTGAAGAGAAGGGAATCGAGAAGGGCCAGGAGATGGCGAGTGAATCCACCAACTCAACGGAATCGAGTTCGTCCGGTCAGAAGCCCGGACAGTTCCAACAGTCTATGTCCCCTTCTGAGGAAGGCGAAAAGACCGAGGGGGCTGAGAAGGGTGATCAATCTGCTCCGGCGACAAGAATTCCGGCGGCGATCAAGGCAGCAAAGACGGCGACAAGAAGAGCAATGCCGGGGCCGACAAGAAGTCAGGTGCC
>JAPKYY010000052.1 GCA_026394095.1 Acidobacteriota bacterium
ACGACAAGGTCAGAACCTACCTCAACATCGACTACGGCACCCAAAAGTTTGTAGGAGGCAAAGGATCTAACGACTGGATTGCTGTCGGCGGTGCCGCTCGCTTCCAGCTCACCAAAACAATTGCCTTCTCCCCACGCGCCGAATACTACTACGACAAGGACGGTTTCATCACCGGCACCGCTCAAAAGTTGAAAGAAGTCACCCTCACCGGTGAGTACAAATTGGCCGAAGGCCTCCTCACCCGGCTCGAATATCGCCGCGACTGGTCTGACCAGCGCGTCTTCGAGCGCGGTGCCAACGCCAACGTCAGCAAGAACCAGGACACTATCCTCATCGGCCTGGTCGCCTTCTTCGGCCCCAAGCGCTAGTACGAAATCACCTCAAACAGAACGAGTGCAGTGGTCCAGTTTCCCTGGCCACTGCACTCGTTCTGTTGAAAAAGGCGCTTTCTTGAATCCTAAAGTAGCTGTTCCCACCAGGTAATCTCAGTTGTCGAACAGCTTCTGAAGCGCCTTGCGATCTTAAATGTCGTAGTAGAGATGAAACTCGTAGGGATGAGGCCGCAGGCGAATCGCCTCGGCTTCATTTTTCCGCTTGTACTGAATGTAGGTATCGATCAACTCGGCCGTAAAAACATCACCCTTCAGCAGGAACTCATAATCCGACTCCAGGCAATCGAGAGCCTCATCGAGCGATGCCGGCATCGAAGGCACGGCTTTCAACTCCTCAGGCGACAAGTCATAAATGTCCTTATCGAGCGAATCACCCGGGTCTACCTTGTTCAGAATCCCGTCAAGGCCTGCCATCAGCAAGGCCGAAAACGCAAGATAAGGGTTTGCACTCGGGTCGGGCGGGCGAAACTCAATCCGCTTCGATTTCGGGCTCGAAGAATACATTGGAATACGCACAGCCGCGCTTCGGTTTCTTCGGCTGTAAGCCAAATTGACCGGCGCTTCATAACCCGGCACCAGCCTCTTGTAGCTATTCGTCGTCGGCGCAATAATCGCGCTCAGCGCCCGCGCATGCTTGAGCAAGCCACCGATATACCAGAGCGCCATCTGGCTCAAACCCGCATACAACTCACCGGCAAACAACGGCTTCCCGTCACGCCACAAGCTCTGGTGGCAGTGCATCCCGCTGCCGTTATCGCCAAACAATGGCTTCGGCATAAACGTTACCGTCTTGCCATACCGGTAAGCCACATTGCGAACAATGTACTTGTAGAGCATCATGTTGTCCGCACTCTTCACCATCGTGTTGAAGCGCTGATCGATCTCACACTGCCCCGCCGTCGCAACTTCATGATGATGGCACTCAATCTCAAGCCCGCACTCGGTCATCACCTGCACCATCTCGGCTCGCAGGTCGTGATAGTGGTCCGTCGGCGGCACAGGGAAGTAGCCTTCCTTCACACGCGGGCGGTAGCCAAGGTTATTCTCCTTGCGCCCCGAATTCCAGCGGCCCTCTTCGCTGTCGATATGGTAAAAACCCTCGTGCATGTTCTGATCGAAACGCACGTTATCGAAGATGAAGAACTCGGCTTCAGCTCCGAAATAGACGGTATCGGCCAGCCCCGTCGTCTGTAGATAATTCTCGGCCTTCATGGCGATCCAGCGCGGGTCGCGTTCGTAGTGCTGCCGGGTGATCGGATCAATTACATTCCCGTTCATCACCAGCGTCTTGATCTCGGTAAACGGATCGAGAAAGGCCGTAGCCGCATCAGGGATCAGCAGCATATCGCTCTCATTGATCGCCGCCCAACCGCGAATCGACGAGCCATCGATGCCAAATCCCGACTCAAAACTGTCGAGCGTAATCTCTTTCACCGGATAGGTGATATGGTGCGAAAGACCAGGAATATCCGCAAAGCGGACATCAACTTGCTGGACTTCGTTCAACTTGGCGAATTCCAGGACTTCTTGTGGAGTCATATGGCTCAGACTAACAGACATGCGCTACCACTGCGTAACACTCTTGTTCACAATCTCGCTCAATGCCCAGGATGCGTTCTTCTACAACCGTCCGGGCGGCCTCGATCCACTCACCGTTGGCATGAAGAATGACCAGCCCATCGCCATCGACTGGGACGAAGACGGTCGCACCGACATACTGCAGCGCAACATCTACTCCACCACCTTTGGCGAACCCTGGTGGGGCATCTACTTCTTCAAAAACAACGGCACCAACGCAAAGCCCCGCTACGCGGCTGCAAAGCGCCTCACCCTGAACAACCAGCCAATCGATGACAACTACGCCAGCTACCAGATCCTCGACTGGAACCGCGATGGCCACCCAGACCTGTTGAGCGGCATCGGCTCCGGCCCGCGCAAAGGCACCTTGCAGATTTATCTAAACCAGGGCAAGGGCACTCTGAAGCTAGGCCCGACGCTAGCGTGGCCCAAAGATGGTGGAGACCTCGGCTACGGCATGAGGCTGATCGATGGCGATCTCTATACGCTCAAGATGCGTGTGCAGTATTTTCCAGTGCAGCTCCTCGAGCACTCCCTTTACCGTCACCGCGCCACCAGTGATGGCTTCGGCAAAGCCGAGCCTGTTGTACTGAACGGCAAAACAGTCTACGACGAATGGCCAGCCACACAGCGTAACGGCAAATGGCTCGGTGCCAGTCGCAACCGCCGGGGCCCGCTCAGTAGTTGCATCGTCGAATGGGCCGACCCCACCAAGCCACCCCAATGCATCGCTGATACCAGCCCCGACGGATTCGCCGTTCCCAGCGCCACCAAAGACGGTATCTTCGTTGCCACCATG
>JAPKYY010000529.1 GCA_026394095.1 Acidobacteriota bacterium
AAGTGCGAAGGCTTCGACTTCTGGCTTGCGCCCACCGCCGAGGTCCCGGTAACGAACCTGCTCCGCGACGAAACCCTCGACCTCGAAAAGCTCCCCATCAAGCTCTGCGCCTACACCCCCTGCTTCCGCAGCGAAGCTGGCTCGCACGGCCGCGATGTAAGAGGCATCATCCGTCAGCACCAGTTCCAGAAGGTCGAGCTGGTCAAATTCGTCCACCCCGACAACAGCTACGCCGAGCTCGACGCCCTCACCCACGACGCAGAAAACATCCTCCGCAAGCTGGGCCTACCCTTCCGCACGATGGCGCTTTGCACTGGCGACATGGGCTTCTCCAGCGCCAAAACCTACGACATCGAAGTCTGGCTCCCCGGTCAGAACACCTTCAAGGAAATTTCAAGCTGCTCGAATTTCGAGGCCTTTCAGGCCCGCCGCGCCGGCATCCGCTTCCGTGGTGCAAAGAAGAGCGAATACCTGCACACCCTCAACGGCAGCGGCCTAGCCGTCGGCCGCACCTGGGTCGCCATCGTAGAGAACTACCAGCAGAAGGACGGCAGCGTAATCGTTCCCGAGGCACTGCGTCCCTATCTCAACGCCGAAATCATTACCAAACAAGGCTTGCTCGCCTAAAAGTAGAGCTTCATACCCAGCTGAAACTGCCGCTGATTCTGCGTGCTCGTGTAGGCCAGCGGAGTCGATGCAGGGTTGCGATTTCCCACAATGGGTGCACCAAGCGTCGCATACGGCACATCGCCCACAATATTGTTGATCGTCCGGAAATTCGTCCGGTTCAGCAGATTGAATGCTTCGGCAGTGAATTCCACAAAGCGGCGCTCGTTGGCAGAGTATCTAAAGCGCCGTGACAACCTCAGGTCGAAGGTGGCAAAGTTTGGCCCCTGCCCCATATTCCGGCCCAGCCCCGCCGGGCGCTTGTTACTCACATAGGTATCACCCTGAGCATCAAAACCGGTCAGCACATTAAACGGCCGCCAGGAGTTGTACTGCACGATAGGAGCAAAATTCCAGCCCCACCGCTCGATCACGGCATTCACAACCACCCGGTGCTTCTGATGAAACGCCGACAGCGATCGCTCCGCACGGGCATTCAATTGATCTTGCGGTGAATAATCCGAATTGAAATCCATCGATTCATCAATCGCCTTCGACAACGTGTAATTGGCATTAAACGAGAAGCCCTTCGAAAACCGCTTCGACGCCTGCAGGATCCCTGCATGATAGAAGCTGTTGGCGCTCGACTCAAACACATTGTTCTGCAGGATTAGCGGATTGATCCGCTCAAACAACGGCCGCCCATCCGGCAACCGGCTGCCCGAGTAACGCACATTCCGCCCAATGATCCGGCCAATATGCGTACCCCGGTTAAAGTTGTACCCGACACTCAACGCAAGCCCGGCAATCTGTCGCTCTACCTCAAAGCTCCCCTGCTGCGCATAAGGGTTCACATAGTCCTTGTCGATCCCGAACACAACCGAGCCAGGGAGATTCGGCCCAACCGTAATTCCAAACGGCCGCAAGTCATCCTGCGAGATCGTTCGCTTCCCCAGAATCCCCTGCCCCAGCATCGACTGGAAGATCGTCGCTGAAGTCACAAACTGTCCATTGCGAGGGTCGCGAAACAGCGTTGACGTTGGCGTCAGCAATACCTGATTGATAAACTTCCCCGACAACGGCACAGCCGTACCGGTGATATTGGCGTTGTTCATCGAATAGTAAATCCCGTACCCGCCACGAATCACCGTCGTCTGCGATTTCCCCGGAGACCAGGCAAAACCAACTCGCGGTGCAATGTTGTTGTAGTCACGCGGCATCGCCGTCTCTGTATTCTGTTGCACCTCATATCGCAATCCGGCAGTCAGCGTCAGATTAGGACGAACCTTGTAAGAATCCTGAACATACACATTGTTGTTGAAGGTAGTGTTCACATAGGCCGGGTTGCCAAACCCCTGCTGATAGAGCTCCGGGATCCCCAGCGCAGCCGATTGCAATGCCGTAACCGGAGTACTCAGATTCGCGAGCAACCGGGTCTGCCCTGCTGCTGTCAACACCTGGCCCAGTTGTGCCGGAAGATTCGGATTGCCCGTTGC
>JAPKYY010000642.1 GCA_026394095.1 Acidobacteriota bacterium
CTGTCGCGCAATCAGCAGAAAGTTCGGGAATCGAATTTGCCCCAGCATTAGGCAAGGTAGTCTCCAGCACTATCCTCTTCGTTTGCGCCATGATGGCCATTGCTCAGCTTAAGATCGATACGGAAATTGTTCGAATCGTAACGAGCCTCGTTCTGGGCGGTGCAGCTCTAGCCTTTGGCCTGTCATTCGGCCTCGGCACTCGCGACATCGTCCGAAACCTTGCCGCAGGTTTCTATGCCAGAAAGGTGCTCGAAGTAGGCAAACCGCTCACGCTCTCAGGCGAGAGTGGTGTACTCAGCTCAATTACCCCCACCCACCTGGTAATTGACGCTGACGGAAAGCAAAGCATGATTGCGAATTCCCAACTACTCGATCAGGTCGCCAAACAAGGCTAGTCGTCGAAGTGACTCACCGTTGTGAAGCAGCTGTTGAAAGCATGATCTAGCACTTCTTCGGTGAGAACCCAGGGCAGGCGTTCAAACTTGATGTGATCCATCGCATGCATCACGACATCGCGCGGGTGGCAGCGGCGCATCCGCTTCTTGCCACTCCGGTAATACTTGGTGAGAAACTTCCCAACCAGGTTGGATGCCAGCGGCACATCCACCTTTTTGCAGAACTGCTCAAAGATCTCGGCAAACTCTGCCTCACCCGGGCTGCGCAAAAACATCTTGTACTGGATTCGGCGCAAAAACGCTTCATCGCCGAGTTGATCTGGGTTCAGGTTGGTCGAGAAGACAAGAAAGCACTCAAACGGAACCGTAATCTTGCCACCTTGCTGGAAGTTGAGGTAGTCGATCTTTCGCTCCATAGGAACAATCCAGCGGTTCAAAACCTCTGACGGGGTTACCATCTGACGTCCAAAGTCATCGATCAGATAGATGCCGTTGTTCGCCTTCACTTGAAACGGAGCGTCATAGATCTTGCTCGCCGGATTAAAGCTCAGGTCGAGGTTCTGGAGTGTCAATTCGCCACCAGTTGTGATGAAGGGTCGCTTCGATCGAAAATAGCGCTTATCGTAAGCAAAACTGTCGCTCACCGCGTTTGAGAGAACCGAAAGTGCTTCCGAAGGAGAATCGAGTGGTTCGTGATAGAGCGGATCATATACCTGAATAATCTGACCCTGACATTCAATTGCATAAGGAATGTAAATGGGCGAGGTATTGATATTAAATAGCGCTTCAGCAAGAAATGTCTTCCCATTCCCGGGCTGCCCGTAGATGAGAAAGCTCTTGCCAGAGTTCACTGCCGGCCCAATTTGACTCAGAATCTCTTCGCTCACCACCATGTGGCTGTAGGCGGCAGTGAGTGCTTCTTTGGTCAACCAACCGGGATCCAGCTTCTGCAGCTTCACGATTTCGCAATATTCGTCGAGACTCACTGGTGCCGCACCAGCGTAAGAGTTGATTTCGAGGTATTGGTGCACCAGTTTTCGACCAGCTTCGCTCAGCACGAAGACAGTCGACATATTGCCCATGCCCATGGAGCGCTTGGCAACCATAAGGTGGTTCCGCTTCATCGTTTCAACCATCGGCTCAATTACGCTGTACTTAAAACCCAGCGCATTCGAGATATCCCGGCCCATTGCTTCACCCTTGAAATAGAGGTGCTTCAGGATCAACTGCTCTACAGTGCTCTCAGTAATCCCTGTTTCAGCCATAGTATTGGGTGCCATGGGCGTAGGCAGGCCGTCCCCTCTCAACTCAGGTTGAGTACCAATCTCCACCGGATAAGGCGCAGGCTCTGTGCGCGCAAACGCCTCAGGCTGAAAGGTTTCGGTCTCGATAAATGAATAGGAATCAAGTTCAGAATTCATGGGACAGGCTCTCTTATCGGCAAAAACATGAAAGGACCTTAGAGATCTCACGCTAAAGTATCGTCATGCAGTTCTCGCGCCGCACCGCGATCAGCCTCGCACTTTCGCTTTGGGCTCAAGCCGAAGATCAGGCCCACCAGCACACTTCCACACCAGCCTCAAGATCGGATTACAAGTTAAAATTCCT